>CAZCKD010000291.1:0-3733 GCA_964498925.1 uncultured Granulosicoccaceae bacterium | reverse complement strand
AGTCTGTGATCCCGTAGTCTGTGATCCCGTAGTTTGTGATCCGGTGGTCTGTGATCCCGTAGTTTGCGATCCGGTACCAACACCAGACCCTGCACCAACACCTACGCCTACTCCCGCCCCTATTGAAACAACAACGATCATTAACACAACAAACGTTAATATCAATATTGTTATCAACCAATGCGGTAACTTAAATAATGGTGTTATTAACGGTGCTGGTCAGCAGCAGTTAGGGAATTTGTTAAACCAATTTCAAACCGGACTTACAAATTTCATTCAATCGTTGGGTGGTTTGTCTGATCTAGCTGGCCAAATCAATCAGATTCTGAATCCGGCTGTATCGGATCTAACCGGAGGTGGTTTGTATTCCGGTGGAATAGCTGCTGGTAACCAATCTGGCGCATTCAATAACGCGAACGTAAACAACCTGCTTCAATCGGTTTTCACACAAATTACTGAACTGCTGAGCAACATCACTGGTACCGAAACGGCGCACCCCACAAACGGTAGTCAGCCTGTGAACCAACCGGCTGGAGTTGAAACACCAACAGTCGATTCTTCTGAAAGTGGCAATGTTGAAAACAGTGGTGATTTAATGGCATCGCAAATAGGCGGAACAGACCAGATGAGTCAGATGTTTCAACAACTTATTGGTTTACTCACAAAGCTACTTGAGCAATTTGGATCCAACACCCCAGGCGATCAAAATGACGGCGGACGAGGCTATAACATCTTAGGCGCGGGTACACCGCAAACTTTCGGTGAAGCAGCCGGATCCTTAGGACAATCTGAAGTCGAAAGCGAGATGAACGATTTAAAAAGCATGATCGGTTCCGATAATCTGTAGTACTTTAGTACTCAACATCAGTAAATTGCCACTCCGGCTTAATCCGGAGTGGCTACCTCACTTTGGCGTATTTATGATGCCGTTCTCATCAAATGTACGAAGATTGTTGCGTCTGATGTCACAACTATCTGAAGAAAGAAAACGATTCCAATATGAACAACTTGGAATTAGCTATTATTAGCGCTACCACAGGTGAATTTTTAAATTAATGGAACTTGATTTTTTTCTATCTGATTTAACCGAGCAACAACTTCAATTGATGGCGGATGCAGCTATCGAGGTTAATGAGTGCGTCAGTATTGTTCGGAAATCGGGAAGAAACATGGTTCATGAAGTGACTGACGGTGGAAAAGGTATAAAAACCAAAACGAGCTACCCGCCAAACGGTTTTACCAATTTCGAAAACGGTACGCATTTCTATTTCCACATACATCGAGATAGTTCAACCGAATACGGACACTTTCATACCTACGGATACCCTCGATCCTTAGATAACAACAAAATTAAAAGTAAGAGAAAACTAACCGCCCAAAAGTCCATACGTGATAAACAACATGCTCACCTTATTGCTATTTCCGTTAATAAATACGGCGCACCTATAAACCTATTTACTACGAACAAATGGGTAACAAAGGAAGTTATCTACCCACAAAGCGAAGTCATTGATATGTTGGACCACTACGCAATGAATAGTGACGGTTCTCTGAGCCCACTGGAACGCTGGACGGCTGCGCTATTAGTCATGTTTCGACCTCAGATTATATGGCTGATATCGCAAAGAGACGCCACACTAGAATCATGGAAAACAACGCATCCAGAATCAAATGTTTACGAGGATAAGGCTCTAGAAGTTCTGGCTGATATTGATATATCTATCGACGAACAACAAAAAGCGGTCAATGCTCTGTTAGAACGTTGTTAACGTGAAACTCAACCAACCAGTTCCAGAAATTCCTGTGGCCGATGTACAAAAGGCCCAAGAATATTACACACGCATATTCGGTTGCAAGACAGAATGGTTCTATCCCGATGGGGAAATAGGTTCGGTGTCCAATGGAGAGACAGCACTATTTTTTCGAAAACGAAAACCGCCATTTGAACCCGCGGTAAACTGGATTTACTGCGAAGACGTTGACGAAACCTATAGACACTTAAAAAACGCCGGTGCCAGTATCACTGATGATATCGAAGATAAACCTTGGGGTATCAGACAGTTCTCTGTCGAAGATCTAGATGGCAATATTTTTTACTTTCATCACGGCTAGCCAGTCTAAAGGCACAAGCAGTGTGACTACGATATTTGTATGTGCATTGAATTATCGAGCAAGTTAAACTATCGATAATCTCATAGCTTGTTAGAACTTATGAAATCGTACCTGAAATGGACAACCTCATCGTTGTTTTTCAGCTTAGCCGCATGTTCTTCAATAAGTGTCAATGAGCCGCTTTTCCCCAACTCGGTTGTATCTCACGATATTGACCTCATTTACACCAGCGATCCGACCGTAGACGCTACTCATTCTTTTATAGGAAAAAATCGTCGGGAAATGCCAGACAAACGCCGTGACGAACTGTTTGACAACGGAACTTTTGTCTTTACGCTGAACTATGAAGATAAAACAACAGTGGACATCTGGGCGCACAGTGACTTTTCCACCGAAGAAAACGCGAGCAGTTACTTGCAGCCAATTAAACGTGCCATCGGTAAGCTCCCCATGAGCATGAGGGATACTTTGAAGCATGTTGTGCTCCACAAAGGCAATGAAACAGCTTTTGCAGAACATCTAGGACATTTTTTCGTGTTGTACTCAGACAACGTTGAGACACGCATAAAGAATAACGATTTTGAGGAAACGGTATTTCACGAATCTGTACACGCTACTCTTGATTATAAGCTAGCTAACGATTCAGACTGGACAAACGCGCAGAAATTGGATGGAGCATTTGTTACAGAATATGCGGCCAAAAATCCTAAGGGAGAAGACTTGGCTGAATCGGCTTTGTTCGCCTATAGCCTACATATCGACAAAAACAGGCTTCCAGAAAATGTAAAGAAACGCCTTGAATCGACAATACCCAATCGTTTGGCCTACCTTGCCGAGCTATTTGACGATCTATAATCACTGGGATGGAACATCTAAAGCCTTTTGCCCAAAGAAATATCGTTCGCCTTCCTAATGCTGAAATTAACGGATGGCATCTAAAACGTTACGGACTACTGGCTGATAAAAAAGAGATAGATGAAGAAACAATCAGCTATGCGCTCGACGCGGCACTAGAACGACTTCCACCTGCAGGCACACTTAAAAAAGGTGGAGGAAATCATGGTATTGGTTTCCAAATTGTGCACTTCGCGGAGGTGGCCGTCGTATCCCCTATTTTTTACTGGGTATGGGGAAGCGTACTTGCGAACACTCACCAAATGCGCGCACAGTGGGACAATACCAGTGAATTTAAGACCGGCGTTAAAGAGATCGTCGGTTGTGTATGGGAATTGCAGATCATTTCGTACGAATCCGAATTATGGACAAAAACCATACTAGGTAAAAACGACAATATCGATGAGAATCTGGCTCTATATCTCAAAGCAGGCATATCCACGACTAAGACTAATCCTTAGAGATCGCAGTTCAATTTCAATAAATATCAGATATAAAGATAGATGTAACAGCATTTAATAAGCATTCCTATACAGTTAATGCAACCTACTGCTCGATAAGATATCGAGTACTTTGCCGGTTCTTACGCGAAAAAACGTTAACCCTCTATCATTTGGCATACGTTACTGCGCCTTAATTATCACTAATTTCCAACTTGGCATGCGCTAATGTCAAATTGCGCACAGTCTCTCACTCCAACTTAAGTTGGTAGTACCAACAGTCGAAA
>CAZCKD010000290.1:0-3767 GCA_964498925.1 uncultured Granulosicoccaceae bacterium | reverse complement strand
AACTATAAGAACAAGAAAGCGATTATGGTGGTTGTCGCTTTTATTCTCTATTATATTTATGGATTGATTTATAACGCGACTACTAGAAAAGAAATATGGGGGAGCACCTCCCAGATTGTAGTAGAGAACGAAGATAGTCCTGCAGAGACCGCTATAAATTTAAATTCCTTCTTTTACACTTATGATCGAAGGCGTACGGATCCCTATTTCCTAGTTTCTATTGACAAAGAAACTAAAGCGATTCGCTATTTTTTGTATATTTCAGCCATCTCCAATAGTTATAGAAACTGGTCCTCAGTTGAATATAGAGTAGGGGAGGCATTAACGAAGAAAACTCCGGATACAATCAGTCGTTATAAACTTAACGTGAACCGATTTTCAGGAGGGGCGGGTCGATCTGGTGGGAATGGTCGTAGACGTAGAGTGGAGCTGCTTCGATTAGAGTTATTACGATCAGAAATTGAAGCGCTAACTCAGCGACCAACAGTCGTGAATTTGTTTAATCCTGATAATGATATCTTCGATGAATTTACTATTGATTCTCAAGAGGTCATGGATTTATTGGAGGCGGTCGACGAGTTGGTCCCTTCAACTTAGCGGTCTGAAATTACGGCCTCTTAGAGTCAGCAAGCAAATATGCACAAGTTAAGCGTTTGCGCAGAATCACTCTACGTAAGGTCAGGAAACCTAAGCGCCAGCGGGGCTACAACCCGTCACGCAGAGGAATAACACCACCCCTAAAAACTGATTCGGCTACAGAGTTCAAATCGTGTATGCTAATTTCAGTCGTAATGTGTAAAAGGGTATGTTGTCATGAGAAGTCGAAGCGTAAAAATCCTGTCGGTTCTGATATTCCCTCTGTTGCTCTCGTCCTGTAAATTAGTAGAAACCAAAGAAGGCTTGGGTACACTATTGGGAGCGGTTGGTGGTAACGCCCTGTGTCATCAGCTGGCCAAAAACACGAAACATCGAAGCCTCATCCGCGGATTGTGCACCGGTTTGGGCGGCTATATTGGCGGGCAATTGGGCAAAAAACTCGATGATCAGGACCGAGCTAAGATGCTCGCCGCAACACAACAATCCTTAATTTCCGGTAATGGCGCGTCCTGGTCTAATCAGTCCAATCAGACACAGGGAAGTACACGAGTGCTATCGACCAGTACCGCGGCAGAACCCATAAAAGTTAAGGTTTTGAAAAGCAAGGTGCAGCAAGTACCGCCGCTTGAAATCATTGGCTCCACTTACATGGCAACACAGTTCGCCAATGTCAGAGGTGGTCCAAGCACGGAATACGTCATTGTCGGTGGATTGGACGATGAGCAAGCCATTCGTGTTGTCGGCCAGGTCAAAGGTAGAAATTGGTTCATGATCAGTGAAGGCGGAGCGGGCAGTGGATTTGTTCATGGCAGCCTAATCGAGCCAGCACCCATCGCTGAGGTAGCCGAAACCAAAATAGATTCCTCAGACGTTGTGGAAGAGGTCGTTGCGCAGCAAACCGTGTGCCGTGATATCGAAAACTCTATAACACTCGCAGACGGCACAGTGGAGACGGAAAAACTAACAGCATGTCAGGGCCCTAACGGCTGGGAAATTAAATCTACTCCAGCTTAATATCCAATATCCGTCGTCAGCACGTAGGAAAAAATATAAGGGGAGCTCCCAATGACTGTTGCTAAATCGCTTAGGCAAATAAGCCCACTAATCATTGTTTGTAGCTTTCTGATTACATTTTTTTCCGTTGAGGCCATAGCTCAAGCTCGGGGTGGTTGGTACGCCAACCAGTCCATGGCGCGTCAAAGCCAAATGATGCGGCAGCAAAGAGCTGCACAGCAGCGTCAGGCAGCGCAAGCCCAACAACGAAGACAGCAACAAACCATGCAGCGCCAAAGGCTGCAGCAGCAAAGAGCAGCCCAGATTCAAAGGCAGCGTGTTCAGCAGAACATGCGGCAAAGGCAGCAGGCAATTGCCAGCCGACGTGCCGCTATGCAGAGTCGTCAACGTGCCATCCAGCAACAGCGGCAGAACTCGATAAGGTCGCGTCAAAATACTTCAGCTACAGCGAGTACTAGAGCCAGACCCACCACCAGTCGTAGCAATATTGCTCAAACAAGGTCTCTGCGGCAACAGAAACTTGCCCAAGTAAGAAGTGATCGGCTGCGCCAGCTTAGGGTGCAGCGAGATAAGGAAAAACGCGAAAGAGAAAGAAGACAGCGAGAAGATAGAGATAAGAAAAACGAGCAACGCAATACCAGGCAGAACGATAACAATGTGTCTCTTGGGGCACTGGCCTCACGAACGCGGACAGTAACTTCGCAACCTGTTAATAGACCAAGCACGACTGGGTCATTCAGGCAAAATCGACTGACCTCTCGCACGAATCAGAATAGTGTCACCCAGAAATTTCAACAACAGCGCAACTATGTACAGGCTCGTGCAAAACAGCTGAAGAACCTGTCTCAGCAGAAGTTGGCTGACAAACCTAAAACCAATTCGCAGGCCAGGCAAAATACTCAAACGGCTGCCTCCAGAAATTTTGGCCGATGTAATGGTAATAAATGTCAGTGCTCGTTTGATGGTGATACCGGGGTTTTAACGTCCAAAGGGCTGGTTAAAATCAGAGACATCACAGCTGGAGATACACTCGTATGGTCTAAGAACGACAAGACAGGCGATACGTCTTGGCAACCTGTGCTCGATCACTATTCGAATTTTTATGAATCGCAGGTTCATATAGAGCTGACTTCCTTAGCGAACGGTGTAGACCAGAAAATCGTTTCAAATAAAATTCACCCGTTCTTCGTTATCAATACTGGATTGAGGCCTGTTTCTAGTAACGACGGCAAGCTTCAAGCTGGAAGTTGGGTGGAAGCTCAGGATTTAAAAAGTGGTGATTACCTACTGAGTGCATACGACACAATTACTGAAGTTATCGGTGTTTCGTATTACGCAGCTGAGTTGAAAGCATTCAACTTAAAAGTGGCGAATAACCACACCTATTTCGTATCCGCCAGCAATGTGCAGCCCGATCTGGCAGTTTGGGTACACAATGATTGCAATAACAATAAATCTTCGCAACCCAGTTCAGCAAAGGAAAGCGTAGTCATTAAGGTTGACCCACGTGGAGTTGCAAATGTTTCTGTTCGCGGAAAAGAGATGAGTATACATGCCAACGAACAAGCAACGAATCATAGAATTTCTCACCAGAACATCGCCAATGCGTTGAAGCAGAAGCCTTTTGACTATGTTCAGAAAGGTGACAAACTCAAGGGTTATTATGATAAGAATTCGAACACATTCGTTGGTGTCGGCAATCGAATCACGACAGTTATAAAGCCTAGAAATCCGGTGTCCTATCTGAACAATGTTAGAGATAGAAAATGAAAGTTACTTATGATCCGACAGTGGATGCAGCCTATATTAGTTTGAAGTCAGACAACGATAGCTCCGATCATGGATTCACTTATTGCTGCGATCCAAATGAGGTTGACGGTCAAGTACATTTAGATTTTGACAGTGAGGAAAACTGACGGGTGTAGAGGTTTTACAAGCGAGTGATAAGTTACCTCGTCATCTTTTGGCCAATAAGGGAACCGATTGATGGGGAACCTTCTTGAAGCCCCTACAATTCATCGTGAGTAATACTCATATCGATAGATTCTGAAATTGCTTAGTCACAGAATCATTCATCCTCCGATATTAGCAATACGATTAAACCTTGTACCACTTCCCATTCTGAATTCGGAAATCGCCAAACTCATAAGGCACAG
>CAZCKD010000289.1:0-3819 GCA_964498925.1 uncultured Granulosicoccaceae bacterium | reverse complement strand
TCTAGACCCACATCATGACAGGCCGCGAACAGACTGATGTTTCGTTGCCTGGCATGCAAACCTAACTTGGAAAGGGTTGTAGGACCGATTTCGCGTCTTGGTGTGTTAATACATCGAAGGAAAGCCGTGTCGTCATCCGGGTTAACCATCAATTTCAGATAGGCCAACATATCCTTTATCTCGACCTTGTCGAAGAACGAACTGCCACCGCTGATGGTGTACGGTATTTGTTTTTCTCTAAGGGCTTGTTCAAAAACGCGCGACTGGAAGTTACTGCGATAAAGGATGGCAAAGTCTTTCCAGGGCGTATCTTTTTGAAAGTGTCTCGTCAGGATTTCAGCAGCGACCCATTCAGCTTCATCGAGTGTGTGCTTGCACACAGATACCCTTAACTTATCGCCAATACCCAGATCACTCCAAAGACGCTTTTCGAAAACGTGTGGATTGTGGCTGATCACCGCATTAGCGCAACGTAAAATGCGTTGGCTTGAGCGATAGTTCTGCTCTAGTTTGATGACGCGTAAGTTAGGATAATCGTCTTTGAGGCTCATGAGATTTTCAGGCCTTGCGCCACGCCAGGAATAGATGGACTGATCATCATCACCAACGGCGGTTAGAGCACCGAACTTATCCACCAGTAATTGTATGAGTGCGTACTGCGCCGCATTGGTATCCTGATATTCGTCCACCAGCAAATGACGAACTCGTCCTCGCCATTTATCCCGAACATCGCTGTGCTCTCTTAAAAGTTTTACCGGCAAACTAATAAGATCATCAAAATCTACAGAATTGCATGCTTGCAGCAATTCGTCATAACGTGCGTAGAGGAGGGCGGCCACTCGTTGGGAGTCATCCACTGCTGTTGACAACGCTTGTTCCGGGTTTATAAATTCGTTTTTCCAATGGGAAATCTGATTTTGTAACGGGCGTTCTTCAATACTGCTGTTACCTTCACGAATTAATTCGCGAATGGCGCTCATTGCATCGCCCTGATCAAGAATGGTGAAACCCTTGCGTAAGCCGATTGCCTCGCCATCCTTGTGCAACATATCCATACCTAATCGATGGAACGTGGCGATGGAAAGTCCTTTCATTTGCTGCGGTGCGAGAATTTTTTTCAGTCGCTCACGCATCTCGTTGGCCGCTTTGTTTGTGAACGTCACAGCGATAATGGAGGTGGGGGCGTATTGTTGCTTATCTATCAGCCAGGCAATTTTTTGCGTGATCACGCCCGTCTTGCCGCTGCCGGCGCCAGCGAGCACGAGTAGCGGTGATTCGAAATGTTTTACGGCGGCAAGTTGTTGAGGGTTAAGACCCATTTGCTAGTTTGGTCAGATTGACTGGGGCCGGCCAGTCTACTGATTTCTGACCAGAATGTTCAGTCTTGACAAGAACATAATTACTTTGCGTAGTCCTCGCAGCGAATGGTTTAGCCACGTATACTATCGCCCTGCGACCATTGCCCCGGAGCCCCTGTGAGCCCTGACCTGTCAGTAGCACGTGAAGCCGCAGAAAATGCCGCTAGCGCTGCAGAGTCCGTCATTAACGAATTCCAGCAGCGAGGCAATTGGAGCGTCTCGCTCAAGCAAGATGCCTCGCCCGTCACCGAGGTTGATGTCGCCTCTGAACAATGCATCAAATCGGTCCTAACCGAGGCTATTCCAGAAGCCGGGTTTTACGGTGAGGAAACAGGTATCACGGCGTCTTCCAATACCGCTGCCGTGCCCAGCCGTTGGCTAGTCGACCCCATCGACGGGACCAAGAGTTTTGTCAGAGGTATGCGATATTTTTCCACACAGATCGCTTATGAAATCGAAGGTGAGTTGTGTGTCGGCGTATCTAATGCCCAGGCATACGGCGAAAGGCTAGTGGCGGTTAAGGATGATGGCGTCTGGATCAATGGTAAGTCTGTTCAATGCAGTGATGTGACGAAACTAGAAAATGCTTTCGTCTCTTCCGGCAACGTTGGAACCCTAGCCGGTGATTCGTCTGCCTGGCTTCGTTATGGTTCGTTATTGACTCAGGTGAGGCGAGTGCGTGGTTATGGAGACTTTTGTCACTATCACCAGCTGTGTTCGGGCCAAACCGACTTGGTCATTGAATCCGATGTGAATATTCTTGATATTGCTGCATTGGTAGTTGGTATTCGCGAAGCGGGTGGGGTCATTACGGATCTGTCCGGTGCTGCTATTGATGAGAACACGACGTCCGTGCTTGCAGCTTCAACAGCAGAGCTTCATCAGAGCGCATTAGCACTGCTTGATTTTCAGAGCGCCAAGGATTGAGGCCGAACTCCCCGTGAAACTTCCTTACTACAACGCAAGCAGACGTAGCTTCACCTACACGTTAATACTTTGGGTCGTTCTGCTGTTGTTGGTATTCACAGGTCTAGGTGTTTTCCGTTTGTACTTTGATTTTGATTGGATCGGTACAAATAGCGAGTCCGGCCAACTCTTTTCCGTCAAGATCCGTGGCGGGCAGTCCTTCAATCTGTTTGATTCTGAGCCTTTTGGCCGGGTGTTCTGGCTCAGCCAGTTGATATTATTGGTATTAACTCTGGTGATGCCGCTTTTTCGACTTATCGGTGGTTCCATCCTGGCAGTACTAGCGGCTATCAGCATCGCCGCTTTACACTTCAAATTCCCGAATTTTGTCAGCACGATTCCGATGGAATTTCTGTTGCTGATCGTCGCCGTTCTTTATGTGGTTTATGTATTCCTCAATTACGTCGGCGAGGTGAGGGATCGCAAGCGGGTTAATCAGCTTCTAAGCCAGTACGTTCCGGAAGAGTTAGCCGCCGAGTATCAAAAGGATCCTCAAGCGTTAGAACTGCGCGGTGAAGAGCGAAATATCACGGTCTTGTTTTGTGATGTTGTGGGATTCTCATCGATCAGCGAACAGCTTGAACCTCAGCAGCTGGTTCAATGGCTCAATCTGTTCTATACGCATGTCAGTCGAATCGTCGTGCGCTATCGAGGGTCTATAGATAAATACATGGGTGATAGCGTCATGGCAGTTTGGGGAGCACCAGCCAGAAGTGAATCGCATGCATTTGATGCACTGAGTGCAGCAATGGATATCCAATCCGAAATCGATAGTTTAAATCGCAAGTGTCTAGAAAAAAATCTACCCACGGTTGCGTTTGGTGTCGGCGTCAGTACCGGTCAGGCCATGGTCGGTCCTTTAGGAACAGAATATCGGATGGACTACACCGTCGTGGGTGATACGGTCAATGTCGCGCAACGACTTGAAGAACAGACCCGCAAATATCAAGTATCCATCATCGTTAGTGATAAGACCGCTGAAGCTCTGCCTGACATGGTTTTCCGTGAGTTGGATACGGTGACCGTAAAAGGTCGAAAGCAACCGGTCACCATGCTGGAACCCTTAGGTGTGGAAAGTGAGATGAGCGACATCATTCTTAACTGGTTAAAGGTTCATAGAAAAGCCATGAAAGCCAGTAAATCAGGAGAATGGGATACGGCGGAAGAGCTTTTCAACCAGCTGCGGGAAGACTGGGGGCCTCAGAGTATGTACGATCTTTACCTGAGGGGCATTGAGCAAGCGAGAAAGCTATAGCAAATCCTCGCTGGGTATCCATTTTTGACCGTCGAAATGTTCCTGAGGGTTATAGTCTGTTTTGTATTGCATCTTCTGGCAACCATCTACCCAGTAGCCTAAGTACAGATACGGAATATTCATCGATTGACAAAGCTCTATCTGCTGCAAAATGGCGAAACGCCCTAAACCTCTTCGCGATTCATCCGGATCAAAAAAGGTGTAGACGGCTGATAAGCCCTCCGGTGTTGCATCTGTTAC
>CAZCKD010000288.1:0-3829 GCA_964498925.1 uncultured Granulosicoccaceae bacterium | reverse complement strand
TGCTGCGTTACCTGGTCAAGCGCTTCCTGCACAACAAGTGGATGAGCTTAAACGGTTACGCCTTAATGAAATGCGCTACAGACACTATGCGAGTGCTGCAGCTGATTTTTTCTGGGAGTTGGATTCCCAGCTTATTTTTCGAGTGGTTTCCGAAGGTCTTGCTGATGTATTGGGTATGCCTAGAGAGCTGATCTTAGGGCGCAGCTTGCACCAGCTCCTGGATCATCCGGCAAACATCAATGATGAGTTCCATTGGGATGAGCACTTCAAGCAATTGGAACAACAAGCAGCCTTTCGCGATTTCGAGTTTAGATGGACCGTAGACGGCGATACGCGCGTTATTCGTTATAGCGGCATTCCGGTCTTCAATCGTGCTCGTGAATTTGTTGGATATCGAGGAGCAGGCTGCGATGTCACTGCATCAGTTAGACAGGCTGAAACCACGGCTTACCACGCAAACCACGATGCTTTGACCGGCCTTGTTAATCGACGCGCATTCGAAAGCAAAGTGCAGAGTGCGCTTGATGCCTCTCGCCAGAATAGACAGGCGCATGCGCTGTGTTTTATGGATCTCGATTCATTCAAGATCGTAAACGACACCTGCGGGCATCAAGCTGGCGATGAATTACTCCGTCAACTTGGGCAGCTGTTTGATTCTTTAGTCCGCAAGAGCGATGTGCTCGCCAGGCTTGGTGGTGATGAATTCGGCGTACTGCTTTATAAGTGCAGCGTGCCGGAGGCACTTAAGCTTGCCAATCAGATTCGCCACGAAGTCGAAAACTTTCAATTCCTCTGGCAGGAAAACCGTTTCACCGTCGGTGTGAGTGTGGGGCTGGTTGTTGTCGATGATCGCTGGGAAAGCATCGAGTCGGCGTTTAGCGCTGCAGATTCTGCCTGCTACATTGCGAAGAACGAGGGACGTAATCGCGTTGTTGTCTATCGGGAAGGAGAAGGCAACGCCAGCAACCGCAAAGTCGCCACTCATTGGGTTGAAGAGATCAACACCGCGCTCGAAGAAAATCGATTACGTGTTGCATTTCAGCGAATTCAAGCGCTTCACGATCAGCCTGAAGGCGAGCGTCTGGAAATGTTGCTCAGGCTTCAGATGCCTGATGGTGAGATGGTCAGTCCACGTTCGTTTCTGCCAACTGCGGAACGCTATGGCTTGATGTCGGCCCTGGATGAGCGGGCTATTGAGCTGACGTTGCGCTGGTTGAGCGAGAATCCGCAGATTCTTGAAGGGCTTCGGCATGTCAGTATCAACCTTTCTCCCGGGTCGGCAGCTGACCCCGAATTCAGATCCAGGCTGATCAAGACCGTGCAAAATAGCGCTGTTCCTGCTGAAAAACTGTGTTTTGAAATGACAGAGACTGCTGTCATCGCTAACTTGTCCAAGGTCAGTTCGTTTATGGATGAGTTGTCGACGATAGGTTGCCGGTTTGGGATAGATGCCTTCGGATCGGGGTTATCGTCGTTTGCTTATCTGAAAAAACTCCCTGTCGATTTTCTAAAGATCGATGGTTTGTTGGTTAAAGACATCCTTGATGATCCAATGGACTTTACACTCGTAAAAGCCATCAGCGATATCAGCAAGTCCATGGGTAAACGCACGGTTGCCGGATCAATTGAGTCAGCTAATTTACTCGAAGCAGTGAAAGAGATTGGTATCGATTTCGGTCAAGGTTTTCATCTTGGAGAACCTGAACTCATCGATTGATGAGTTATAAAACCTGTTTACGATTTATCCTTTGTATGCAGTATTAAACCGCGTTTGTACTGCAATTGAACAATGACCACGTTCATGTCCAAATGTTCACGTAATAGATGAGCGAAATTCGTTGCTGTTACGTTGATTTACATTAGACTCCTCTACGGAGTTTTTACGACACATCTATTCGCAACAACTCCGGCCGCAAAACGGTCTAGTAATAATTTACTTATTTCGTTGTAGCACCGATGTTCGCACTTGCAGATTAGTGGCTCATTCGGTTCTACTTTTTGTGCGACTAGGTCAGTGAGAGATATAAATCCGGTAATTAGTTCCACTGTTGATGTATCCGACACAGGGCTGTAATAGACTTAAAGAACATAAACGATGATACGTAAGACGAAAATTCTAAGTAGCTTCCTCATTCTGGGGGTGTTCGCTTTTTGTACAAGTATGGCCCATGCGTTCAACGCACCTGGAGATCCACGCGGCACAGAAGTGAGCCAATCCGTTGTTAAATGGGAATGGGAAAGCGTTAGCAATTCGGACATGTATGAAGTGGTCGTCGACGGTGATTACGTCGGCTTAACTCGTGATCCTCAATATTTCAGCTACAACCTCTGGGCGGGTGAGCACTCGTTGACTGTTCGTGCCATGCGCAGTGACGGCACATATTCCGAACGTACCCCTACCATTAAGATCATTGTCAGTGACTGGTTCAGTCCGTCCAATCCCGGTCGTAGCTTTGTCGTTGGACAGGTTAATCAACCCGCCGTAACAGTCGTTGCCGAGCCTGTTGTAGAGGTACAAGAACCGGTACAAGCCTCAGCGAGTCAGGGTGGCTTAAGTGCGCCGACTGATGCTCGTGGAACCGTTATCGCCTCTGATGGCGTTAAATGGGAATGGACTGCGGTAGACGGCGCGACTTCTTACGATGTCACTGTGGATGGCGGATACGCTGGATCCACAAGCAATACCAATTTCGAAAGCTACGGTTTGTGGGAAGGCGATCATTCCATGACCGTCATCGCTGCAAACAATCAGGGCGATATCTCTGAGCGATCGAACACCGTCAAGATTTGGGTAAGCTCACAGCTAGTCGCTCAGAATGATCCAGTGGATGTTGTTGCTCCGCCGCCACAGGAAGAAAACATCCCAGCGCCTCCACCGCCGGCAGGTAACCCAGACGCTGCCAGTATAGAGAGCATGGTTGATCCGGCTTCGTACAACTATGACGAGGTCTATCAAAAAGCTGGTTACGATTTAATCTTTAGTGATGAATTTGATGGAACAGCGCTGAACCCTTTCCGATGGAATACAGGTTTGCGTTGGGACGGCGAATACAACGGGGAACGCTACGAGTATCGCGTTGTTAACGGAGAAGACCAGTTCTACGTCAACATCTTCAGCGAAGATGAAGAACACATAAGAGATATCGCACCAGTACACAATCCGTTTGAATTTAATGGCGACCATCTGGCGATCCGAGCGGTTAAGAATCCGCTCAAGAGCCACACTAGTGGTCGTGCGTATGGTTCGCTGCGCGAAATGTCTACGCAGCAGGATTTTCTCTCTGGTGCAATCACAACGCATGATAAATTCAGCCAGAAGTACGGATACTTTGAAGCAAGAATTAAAATTCCTAGTCATGTCGGTTCCTTCCCGGCCTTCTGGCTTTTCCATGAGAACAGAGCGTGGGAAGGTACACAGCGCTCAGAGATCGACATCATGGAAAATCTGGGTCACGCGCCTTGGTACATCTACAACTCTTTCCATTACTTCAAAAACGTCAGTACCACCTACAACGGTGACGCGCACTTTGTGAAGCCATATCCGAGTGGTCAGGTTTATACCGGTACTGACTACAGCCAGAATTTCCACGTCTACGCGGTTGAGTGGGAGCCTGGAAAAGTCACGTGGTTAATCGACGGCGAAAAGGTTAGTGAGCTGCAGCACAATGAGGTAAATCATGAAGAGCTCTACGTCAAACTGAACCTCGCAGTTGGCGGGAACTGGACAAATTTCCCAACGAACTCAGGTGGTTTAGGTCGTTCAGCTGATCAACATTTCCCTAATCAGAACGATCTGAATAACTTCAATAATCCAGCTCTGGAAGTGGAC
>CAZCKD010000287.1:0-3845 GCA_964498925.1 uncultured Granulosicoccaceae bacterium | reverse complement strand
CTCCAGCAATGAGCATCCGACTTCAACGTCATCAGCGATGGGTATTCTGATGAGCACAGAGGTGCGACGCAGAGCGGAACAATCACGAATCTGCGCACGACATTGTTCAAGATGCGGTCTGCCCCCATAATGAACCCAACCGACGTGATGGTGTTCGTAACGCTAAGGACACGGAAAAACAGACTATGCGATTAATAATCCCGTTATTTTTTGTGCTGATCGGAGTGTGCGCCGGCGCCCTCATCGGTAAGCTCTTCAATCAAACCGCTGACATTAAAATCAGTGCCATCGCGGGTGGATTCGGCGCGTTTGCCGGACTGCTTATGCGAGACATACTCGACAACGTCAGCGGGGGATTAATTGGCGGCGCCATCCTGGCCGCCTTGACGGGCGCGTTAGTACTTTCGATCGTCGCTAACGTCGTGATCCGGTTTATGAAATAGCTTGACGGATTTTACTAGCCCACACGCAATAAAACGAATGGCCGAGGCATCCTAGCTTTCAGTCTTTGGGAAAGGCAGGCTTCGACCGCATTCCCGACCAAACACTATGTCGATGTTCAGCGAACTGGCGTGGGCTAATAAAGACGGTGTATCGATACCTGCAGCGCACACTTCCCGATGTTGCGAATGTGCCGCCTGAACCAACGACTCGACTTCCTGACGCTTGCGAACGTCCTTGTGGGACAGTTGTAGATTTTTTGCCGAGATCCATAGGTAATCGAACCCCGCTAAATTTTGCAGCGCAGAAAATTGCGGAGCTGAACTGACCCCTTCAAGCATCAATCGGACGCCCTGCCGATTCAAACGCCGCAATACCGGCATGCAATTTCGCAAGTCGTGCGAAACCGCGTCGACAGACAATAAAAAGCAGATATCCGAAGGCGCTATTTTTTGTTGCTTGCAACGCTCCTTCAACCAAAGACTCGCCTGATTAGTCAATTGTGCCGCTTCAACCGAAAGTATCAACATGCTTTCAATCGCGGGACGAGACAACTCCCGATTAAGCGCAAGTCCATTCAATGCATCGTTAAGCATGGCACTTTCTTCCAGCGAATCGCCCCTGGACGCAAACCCTACCGGCTGAACCCGATAGCACGTCACCAACATTTGCTGCGAGGGTAAACAGCCTGGCTTTAAACGCCAGTTCTGCTCCGAAAGGTCCGACAATTCCGCAGCACCCAACCTAACGGCCGAGGGCTTTTCATTCTGCTCAACCGAGTCTTGCGATTCTTTCTGCTCTGAGTGAGTTTCGGTGAACGACACCAACTCTCCAGGTTCAGTAGTTTCTATTTCACCGAACGATCGAATCGTTGATAACAACACGGAGGCCTCGCTAAGCGCTTGAGAACCGGCCGCTTCGTCTTCAGTAACACGCGTGCGACGCTTGGTGGTGTCCAGAGAAACCACCTTATGATGAAAACCAGCCAGTGCCCTGAGAAGGCGACCATCAAATGCAACATCATTAAGCAGTGTTTCATATTGGTCTGCAATGAGGGCCGCATCGTTTTCTTCGCAATGCCTTAGTAACAAGCAAAGCGACTGATCGCCGATACGACCTAGCGTGTCTCTCTTTCGCAGGCGCGAATCGATAATGGCGAGGATATTTTTGAGTGTATTGCTAGAAGCCTCTTTGCCATCTTGCTGAGCAACATCCAGTAAACCCGGAAAATTAAAAATCAGCAGGCAACCACGCCTTATGGTTGTGTTGGATTGCAACTGCGCATTCCGAACTTCCTTCAAAAAGGCTGCTCTATGCAACAATCCAGTTGACGGATCAAGGGTGGAATCGTCAGCCATACCAGAGCTTAGCCTGCCACACCGAAAAAATCATTCATTCGAGAAACCACCCAACGCAAACTCAACGGTGATTGCATGGGTTCAGCAACAGCTGATGATTCGATCCAACCACCGATATTTGGTGCGCCCACTAGCACCAGAATGCTATTAGCACTCTGGTAAACCTCGGCTTTCTCACACAAACGTCTAGCATTCATATCGGGTAAATCGCTAGTGATAATCATTACATCAGTCTTTCCCTGACGCAATTGAGTCAGAGCTTCTTCCGAATTAGTGGCCGTTTCAATGTCATACCCCTGCCTATCCAGATTCATGCGCAAAACCCTCAGCACATGAGCCTGTTCATCGATAAGCAATACTCGACAACGATCAGGCGAGCCGTGATTTTGCCTGATGTCCGTCGCGTCTGATTCGCTATCAAACGTCATTTTTTGTGCGCTAGCACTCATTATGGTATTCCCTGATACAGCCTCATCGTCTAATACATTGTTGCTAGCGGTTGAATTAAGTAACCCTTGATACCTGCAGCAGGATCATCAGCGAACACTCATCATTTTTGTGGATCAAGTGCCACCCTATTGTATTAACGTGACAAAACACCTCCGTTCCAGGCAAGAAAAAACATCCACAAAAGAGAGCTGTTGGACTGCCCCTATTAAATTATTCTTAATTAAACAAAAGCCGCAGAATTTGGGTACTCTTTCGCCAATCGAACAGGCTTGGGAAAACATCACGATGAGCACCTTGTATCTAGTACGTCACGGTCAGGCCTCTGCCGGCACAGACGACTACGACAGATTGTCAGAATTGGGTAAAACTCAAGCCGAGTTGTTGGGCCAATGGTGGCAAAAGCAAGGCTTTAGCGCAGATTTTACGTCTCACGGTTCGCTTCAACGTCAACGCGATACAGCCCTCCTATCGCTAAAACATCTAAATTCCAACGCAGAATCCACCGTTCACGTCGGGCTGAACGAGTACGACCATGATGTCGTTGATGCAGAATTCGGTGGCGGTGTTAAAAGCGACGATCCGGATACGCTGACCTTTGATGATTATCTGGGCATTATGCAGCGTTGGAAAGACGGTACTGTTGAATCCCATCCTGGCGAGGCAGAACCTTGGTCGGATTTTCACCAGCGGGGTTGGCAATCGGTTCGCGATCTTCAATCTTCAGCGCAAAGCGACGGCAACCATGTGTTTTTTACATCTGGCGGCGTCATCGCCTGTATCGTTTCAGTCGTGCTCAATTTAGACTTCGTGCATACCATCGATGCCATCTGGCGCATCAGAAACTCGTCAATTACCACGTTGCATTTTGATGGTACTCATGCAAAATTAATAGACTTCAATACCATTCCACATCTGCAGGCTCAGCATGACGCCTCGCTGATCACTCTTATTTAGACGACGCCAACCGGGGAAATTTCATGACTCTCGCAAGCCAAGCTGACAAAGATTTCGCCCTTCATCCTTTCACCAACATCACGAACCATGAGAAAGATGGACCTTTCATTATCGAGAAAGGAGATGGTGTTTATGTCTGGGACGACGAAGGAAACAAGCTGTTAGAAGGCATGGCAGGGCTTTGGTGTACCGCACTCGGCTTCAGTGAACAACGCCTGATAGATGCTGCAATGCGACAGTTCTCCGAGCTTCCCTATTCGCACATGTTCACTCATCGATCGACAACACCCGCGATCGAACTCTCGCAAAAACTGGTGGAACTTGCACCTGAAGGAATCAGCAAGGCTTTCTTTGTTAATTCAGGCTCAGAAGCGGTGGATACTGCGGTAAAAATGGCGTGGTATTACAACAACGCATTGGGTCGTAATAAGAAAAAAACTATCATTGCCAGACTCCGCGGTTATCACGGTACAACCGTTGCCTCTGGCAGTCTGACAGGTCTTCCCTACGCACAGGACGGTTTCGATTTACCTGCCATACCTGTTATGCATGTCGAAACTCCCCACCATTACCGGCATGCCAACATAGATGAATCTGAAGAGGCTTACTCAGACAGATTGGCAAACTCACTCGAAGAACAAA
>CAZCKD010000286.1:0-3902 GCA_964498925.1 uncultured Granulosicoccaceae bacterium | reverse complement strand
TCTGCTTACTAGTTGTAGCATGTTCTGCTCCAGGGATCTGCCTTGCGCAGGCTGGTGATGCATCAAATTCAGAATCCGTAGCACTCGAATACCCGGAACTGGGCAACACACCTGAAACTGATCGCCTACTACTGCGCGAAATCGGCGACAGCTATATCTACGATCCCAGCAACACCACGCAGCAGCAGAGCGAGCTGGACGCACAAATGGAGACAGTGATTTCTCCATTATCGTTATTCGACCCGAATGAGTCAGAGCCTCAAACGTTGACCGCCTGGGAGTCAATCCAGGCATCGCGCAGAATCGACATTCCCGATCACAAACGCATTGATCACTACCGGCGCGAATATCGGCAGGAAGCGCTGTGGATGACGAAAATTCTCAATCGAGGTACGCCCTTTATCGGCCATATTGTTGATGCCCTGGACGCGCGATACCTTCCGATGGAGTTGGCTTTGCTACCGGCCATCGAAAGCGGTTACCGGCCCAATGTGCAAAGCGGTCAATATGCTGTTGGTCTCTGGCAGTTCGTTCCCATTACCGCCACTGAAATTGGTATCAAAAGAACAGTCTGGTTTGACGGTCGCGCTGACATTCGTCAATCGACGGTCGCAGCCATGGATTATCTGAGCTATTTGAATGCGGAATTTCATGGCGACTGGCTACACACCTTGGCCGCTTACAATGCCGGACCCGGTCGCGTCAGAGCGGCAATTCGAACCAACAAGAAAAAGAATCTCCCTACAGATTTCTGGTCACTGCCGCTGCCGCCTGAAACTCGAGACTATGTGCCTAAATTTCTAGCGCTACTCGCCATGATTCGTCATGACGAAGTCAAAGACTTCATCGTTCCTTACGTGGAGCGCGGGGACGGCTTCGATACCATCGACTTGGGCAGACGAGCCAGCATCGACAAAGTTGCAAGCCTCTCGGGCATTGAAGAATCTGTACTACGCACTCTTAACGCCGGCCTGGTTCATGGCGTTACACCGCCCGAAGGACCGCATACCTTTAACGTTTGGAAAGGCTTGGGAGACGTTCTCACTAGCAGCGTTGCTGCGGCAAGTTCTGGCGAGCTCTATACCTTGCCCGCCACGTACACCGTTGTCGCCGGCGATACCATCAGTGACATTGCTGAGAAGTATGGAATATCTCAGCGGCGTCTGCGCAGCATGAACGCGTTAGAAACCTCAAAAATACTGATTGGACAAAAGTTAGCTGTTCGGAAAAATGCGGATCCGCTGGGTGGTGACATTGAATATGTGGTGTCTATCGGCGACACGCTATCAGCCATCGCCGAAAAGTTTTCGGTTCGCCTTATTCATATATTCGATGCTGAAGGCGAAGCTCTAACAAGTGATTTAATTCATCCGGGTGTAAAGCTCACCATCAGTATCGAAGAGCCCAACACGGGATAGGAAATTTAACGCACTAATCTGACGATATAACGACGTTACTACCCTGTTATGACGCCGTGAGCGTCAACGTTTTGAATGTATCACTAAGCTAGTTGACGAAAGCGTCACAAATACCAATAATTGAAAGACTTACACGTTTTGTTCATCCTTGCTGCGTGTCAAGCCTGAACATCTAGAGACTGTGCATGACCACTATCATAGTTACCCACGAAGACAACGAAGTTGACGAGTTCGAGTTTGACGCCGAACAAGATGTCATCACCGTTGGCCGTCGATCAAGCAACGACGTCGCTATTCCTAATCTTTCCATCAGTGGTAACCACGCCAAGATATCGTTCTCCGATGGAAAAGCCTGGCTGGAAGACCGAAAGAGCACCAACGGCACTTACGTTAACGGCGAAGTAATCCAGCGTCACCAACTTAAGAATGGAGACGACATCATTCTGGGGAAGATTCGTATGGGAGTTCTGCTCTCATCCATTCCGGTCCCCGCTCTCGCTGACGGTTTCGACGATGACGATGACATCGAGGAAGACTTGGACGCAGCAGTCCTGGACATGAAAGATGAGTCGATGGAATTTTCGTCTCAGCAAAAACACGACTCCACTGCCAGCGGAGAAGACGCGCAAAACAATGCGATCGATACAGCCGATGGTCCTGTTGATGCTGATGAAATGTCCTTCGATGAGGATGCCCGTCTCTTCGCACAACCACCGGTCGAAACAGCGCCAGGCTCTGACGCCAGCAACGAAGATTCCGTCCACGTCAGCGCAGACAGTTCAGATCCGCAAGATGATCAATCTCATCCTCTGGACGGGGTTAAGCAAAGCGGCAATGGCATTGCGGCCGCAGCCGGTGCAGTGGCAGGCATGGCCACTAGTGGTCGGTCAAGCCACGATGATGACGATGCTCCACCGATGCACGAACTTGATTCTCCTTCCAGCACCTCTAACGGTGCGGTGATCGAAATCAAAAATGGTGCTAAATCAGGTCAAATCTTACCTATTGATAAGCCCGTGACAACCCTCGGAAGACCTGGCATTCAAATCGCAGCCATTATGAGAAAGCCAGATGGCTATTTTCTCATGCATATCGAAAGTGACGACAGTGTAGACAGACCCACACTAAACCGGGATGCCATTGGCGATGAACCGGTTCTGTTGCATAGCGGTGATGAGCTCAATGTCGCTGGTATTGATGTGGAGTTCATGCTCTCATAGTTTAAGCACGTACTTAAAAAAACTGGTCGCGACCTTGGCGACCAGTTTTTTAACTGCCAATCTTTTTAGCGCAGTACGCTATAGGGCTAAACGTCAGAGCTTAAGCTGGAAACAAGCCGCTGGACAAATAACGATCACCTCTGTCGCAGACGATTGTAACGACCACCGCATCGCTCAGTTCGGGCATTAGCCTAAGAGCCGCAACCATCGCACCACCGGAAGAAACGCCGGACAAAATGCCTTCGGTGCGCGCCAGATTTCTTGCCATTTCCTCAGCGTCCGTTTGATTGACATCAATGATCCTATCCACTCTTTCCGGTTCGAAAATTTTGGGTAGATAAGCTTTTGGCCAGCGCCGAATGCCCGGAATACTTGAACCATCTTCGGGTTGCACGCCAATTATCTGGATATCCGGATTTTTCTCTTTCAAGTAGCGCGACACACCCATAATCGTGCCGGTAGTTCCCATAGAACTGACAAAATGGGTGATACGACCTTGCGTCGCTTCCCACAGCTCTGGTCCGGTGCTGCGATAGTGAGCATTCCAGTTATCAGGATTGGCGAACTGATCCAGGATAACGCCTTCACCGTTTGCCGCCATTTCCGCAGCTTTATCCCGGGCGTACTCCATGCCCTGTTCTTCGGTTACTAGAACGAGTTCTGCGCCATAAGCGGTCATCAGTGATTTTCTTTCCGCCGTCATGTTGTCCGGCATTAGCAATTTCAATCGATAACCGAGTGTTGCGGCGACCATCGCAAGCGCAATACCGGTGTTTCCACTCGTCGCTTCCAGAAGCGTATCTCCCGGTTTGATAGTTCCTCGCGCCTGTGCTTGCAGAATCATGTTGGCGGCCGGTCGATCCTTAACTGAACCTGCTGGATTATCACCTTCAAGCTTTCCAAATATTCGGTTGCCGTTCGTATTTTCTGCAAGCCGTTGAATAGGTACCAGTCTTGTATTACCTATTTGCCCGACCAATGAAGTCAGTTCTATGTCAGATGCCGAATCATTCATTTCTCAGGACTCCGTGTTGTTCCAATAGTTTTATCATAGTGTCTTTCTGCTCGGAAACGCTCAGTAGGTCGCACTCCATCGCGTGAACATTGTGCATACCCCTAAGCCAAGTCAGCTGCCTCTTGGCCAACTGACGTGTAGCGGCCACCGCCTTGTCGACCCAGTCAGCGTCAGAAACCGTCGGGCCGTTTTCATTCCGGCGTGATTGTAAAAATTCCCACGCCTGACGGTACCCCACACTTCGAATGG
>CAZCKD010000285.1:0-3915 GCA_964498925.1 uncultured Granulosicoccaceae bacterium | reverse complement strand
TTGTCGATGGCATGGCTGTTATTTCGCCGACGAAAAACCGTGTTGTAAATGTTTCAGCCAGCTTAGGTATGTGCTCGCGGCGCTATTGAATAATGCGAGCACGTACTTTGCGTTTCTTTATCTTTCCGTCGGATAGAATATTCAAGGCAATCTTAGCTTTCGAATATTCAACAGCAACGAAAGATACCTTAGCCTGAACTTTAATTTTACCGATATCATCGTTGCTAAGCTCCGAGCTAGCAGTTAGAGCACCGACGATGTCTCCCGGCCGAATTTTATCTTTCTTACCTGCACTGATTGTGAGTGTGCGGGTTTGCGGCTGAGTCACTAATCCATCATTTCGATCTGATGCATGAAGTTCATCGAATTTTATTTCGGTTTTCATCGCGTGCTCAATGGCACGGGCCCGGTGTAGTTCGTCAGGGTTGATAAATGTAATGGCGATGCCATTCATACCGGCTCGACCTGTTCGGCCAATGCGATGTAAATGCACCTCTGGCTCCGGCGTGACATCGTAGTTAATCACCGCTGACAAAGCGCTGATATCCAAACCGCGAGCGGCAACATCTGTAGCCACTAGAAACGAAATGCTCTTGTTGGCGAACAGGGTGATTGCCTCATCGCGTTCCCTTTGTTCCAGGTCCCCATGAAGTGCTTTGGCAGGGTAGCCCTGTTCTCTGAGAATGTCGTAAACCGACTGAACCTGTGTTTTACGATTGCAGAAGATAATGGCATTTTCCGGTTGGTACCGACCCAGCGCTCTGAACAACACATCCGGCTTTTGTTGCTCTGTCGCAAAGACGAAGCGTTGTTCAATATGCTCAACAGTACTCTGAGGTTTGATACGTACCTCAACCGGTTCTGTTTGTATCGCGCGGCTGATGCTTATTATTTCGCTGGGATATGTCGCGGAAAAGAGCATTATCTGTTGCATGCCGCTGGTTCTGCTCATGATGTCCATGATGTCGTCATAAAAACCCATGTCCAACATGCGATCGGCTTCATCCAACACCAGAGTATCGATTCGGCCTATATGCAGCGTGCCGATCTCCAGATGTTTCTTTAATCGCCCGGGAGTGCCTACCACGATATGAGGCTCGCGCTTTAGTGACGTGAGTTGATCATGCATTGGTTTCCCGCCGCAAAGGGTCAATACCCGCGTATTGGCAAGACCAACGGCCAACCGACGTATCTCTGCCGCGACCTGGTCGCTTAACTCGCGGGTGGGGCAAATAACAAGCGCTTGAGTTTCGAAGTCATTGATATCAAGTTTGTTCAGTAATCCAATGGCGAAGGCTGCTGTTTTTCCGCTGCCAGTTTCTGCCTGGGCGAGCAAATCTTTACCGTCGAGGATGGCCTTGGCTGACCCTGCCTGTATCGGCGTAAGTTGGGTGTAATTAGCTGCCTTGATCGCTTGATGTAATTCTGGGCGGATAGGCAGGTCATCGAACGTGACGTGTTCTTCTGTGGTCATCTGATCAGTTGGAATACAAGGCCTGACGGCCGAAGGTCATGCGGGAAGGGAGTATAGCGCGCCCATACTAGCGCATTAACAGAGCGGACCCACTCTTCAATTGCGAGCAATGGCGATTACTTCAATTTCTATCATCATGTCTTTGTAGACCAGATGTGGCACTGGAATACCCGATGTGGCAGGCCCTGGCGGATTATAGGCATTTGATCGGATCATGAGATTCTTATGTAATTCGTCTGAAGAAGAGCCGCCCTGGTAGAACGTCGTCACTTTGACGATGTCATCGAGTGATGCTCCGTACTCTGCCAGAACGGTTTGGATGTTTTTCATCGCGATTTTAGTTTGCTCGACAATATCACCGGGCTCCAACACATTGGCTTTTGAGTCCAGGGCGACTTGCCCACCTAGATGTATGACATTTCCGAATCGATTGCCATGCTTGTAGGGTAAGTGCGTGGTCCAATCCCAATGATTCTCCGGCCATGCATAGGTAACTTTTGGTGAGGAATTCGTGGACAGATGAGCCGTCACCGCTATTTTTGTTTTCACAGTCGGGTCGGCGAACGAGGTCACAGCAATACCTGTCGCGGCGGGCCCGGGTTCGCGAAAAAAATCAGCTCTGATTTTTGCCGGTTCTTCCCAGTTTTTTGCCGTGCCATCTCCTTCATAAAAGACGTTGACCTTAAGAACGTTGTCAGCAGAAACCCCACCTAGCATTAGTGCTTTTTCAAGTTGTTCCATCATTAGCCGGGTTTGTGAGATGACATCATTAGGAGCGAGAACATTGCCTTTGTTGTCGATAGAAGACAGGTCGCTCGTCCAGAGTAGTTGGTTACAACAAACGACATGTGAATAATGCGGGTGTAAATACGCTAATTCATCTGATCTTAAATAGTCCGGGCGAGTGGATTGCTCACTGTGTATATCAACTGCTATAGCTTCCAGTTCGATTCGCATACCGGGGTAGCAAAGTGCAGGTAAGCAAATGGTAGAAACGGCTGGTAATACGTTGGCGGGGAGCCGGGAGGCGATGATGTCCAGCAATTCAGCTTCATCGTCAGCATCGCCTGTAAAGTAGATGACGAATTTTAGAACGTCTTTAAGTGATGCATCGAAGTCTTTAAGAATGTCTTCGACGAATTGCACAACGTTTTTTGTTTGTGCTGATAAATTTTCAGGATTAACGACATTTCCTGATTTATCTAGATCGGCTTGTCCGCCCGTATAAATCAGACCGCCACGCTTTACACCGTGATAGTGAGTCAGTTGTACAGGCCAATGCCAATGGTTCTCCGGCCAACTATGCGTTTTAATGTTCATGGTGTTCTAATCGTGGCTCACGTACGTCAGATATCGCGTGGACCGCATACTTGTTGTATGGTTTATAACACTGTAATTTTCAGCATCCGCATTGCACAGATACAGCCCGTCGTAAACGGAAGCGAAGTCGTCTAGACAGCGAGTATTTTCACCGATGATGGTGGCAATTGACATGACAACCCTCTTAAACAGGAATTTCGATGAACTCTCGAAATCATCGAAGAGGGTTGTCAGTATACAGGGCTAGGTATTTACCTCAAAAAACTATGCAGCGGACAATCCTACTTTCTCCGCCAGTGTGGCTGCATTACCACTGACCCTGGCAGCAAAGGGAACAACACGAGTTCCGACTGGTAAGCGATACATCGCTTTGTCTAGATCCAAGGAAAGGCCGTTGTATGAACTAGCGAGCCTCCTAGACTTCGGATTAAATTGGATTAACACGTTTTCGTTTGCCGGGATCTTAATTGACCTGGTCGCGCACGCTTCATTGCAATCGATGATCTCTCCATCAAATGCGATGTTACTGGCGTGAAAGTGATCAATTTTTATCGGTTTATCTGTCGGGTTATTCAAGATGAGTGTTTCACCTTGTACATTGGGAATACTCACCAACATGCCGTCGATCTTTGAGGCAAAAGAAGGTGTGTTTGTTTTGTTGGCAGCACGGCTAGCCAATGCATCATTGAGATAGTTTGCCGCTGCTACACCCGGTAGTGACGCGAGGGCACCCGTGGCTGCAATTCCACCGATAGCTTTCAGCGTTTTACGCTTTGAAGTATCCAGGCTTTGGCTTGCATTAACGTCTGTATTACGATTTAAGTCTTTCATGGTACTAAACATCCTATTCTTAGTTCGTAACCACCTTACACTAAGAAGTAGGATTTTCTTATTAGCTGTTTCATTGTTTAACAACCATTTAGTTCAATAAATTCCCTATTTATTGACAATTTGGTCGTTTTTCTTCGGTGATTCCCATGCGCGGTTTTATGCCTTTTTTGCCGCTCGAAGAGCCAATCTAGCGTGATAATATAGAGCCTATAAACCATGAAAACGAAACATCTGTATGAGTAATGTACGTCTCATTATCGTCGGGCTAGGGCTCGTGGGTAAACGCCATG
>CAZCKD010000284.1:0-3933 GCA_964498925.1 uncultured Granulosicoccaceae bacterium | reverse complement strand
TATTAAACACTTTATCCATTGGCACCATACTGTTGCCATAATTAACGCGGAAAAACCGATGATGCAGATTGTGGAAATTGTCACCAGCAGGAATTCGTAAACGTTTGCCTATGGATACGTAGTCAAACCCGGCATGCGACACTGCGGGGCTGACGCCTTGAAATAATCCGGTAAGGATAATGATCACCGGATGCACGGGGATAATCCACCACAGCAAAAAAATACTAAAGTAGAGAATGTGCTCTATGGGGTGCATTGATATGCCAGTCCAAGGTCCGGTTACCACATTCAGATGATGCCTGGCATGTGCCACATCATATAGCCACCTTGCGTGAAGCAAACGATGGACTGAATAAAAATGCAAGGTTGACCAAAAAAATATCCCCCACAAACAAGCCAGAAAATAAACGGGAGATTCACTGATAGTGGGCGCATTGACATAACCGTTTGCATACCACCAATAGGTAGCAGCCTCATAAATTGTCCAGACTGTGACACCACTCACCAGACTAAAGGTCATATTATCGAGTACTTGGTTACCCCAGACGAATCTCTTATTCTTTTTAGCGAAGTGGCGGTTCGAGAATTTCGTGTCGGATTGCTGAGACTTTTTTATATACAACCACCAGTGCAAGCCTCCTGCAACCAGGCTTAAAATCAGCGCGTTTCGCAGCCACAGACGAGCAAACCAACCGACGGAAAAAGATTCTGTTGTAGTCGAGTCAGGCATCAGAAAATGCCACGAAGCAAAGGCCACAGCAATCCAAAGTAAGCCCCACGGCACCAGAATATCGATTGTCAGGTAGCGCAGTATTTTTGCCGGCCGTAACGGCCATACAAACAAGGGCGGCACTTCAATATGGGCTGGTTCGTAAGGTGCATCAGACATGGTCAACCTGCGTGGGAGAGTACTCGGCGGTCAATACCAAGTCTAAACTAGTGCCTCATCTGAGGCTATGTATTTAACTCCAAAATGACGCATTGCGGCAAGTTCTCAGGCGCGATACAAGAAAAGATTAGTTATCTATTAGCTGCCTGTTTGGTAGTACGGATAAGCTTCCGCTGCCAGTGGCTGCTTGTCTGAAATCATATCGGCTGATTTCTCGGCCAACATGAATACACAGGCGTTGATATTGGCGCTTGGTATTGTAGGAATCACGGAGGCGTCCACTAGTCGTAAACCCTGTATGCCGTTAAACTTGAGTTGTAAATCAACCACTGCGCGCGCATCGCCGTCCGCACCCATGCGAGCTGTACCGCAAGGGTGATAGGCAGAACTAGCATCCTGGCGGATGAACGCATCAAGTTCTGCATCGGTTTGAACATCAATGCCAGGTAGATCTTCGCGGCGATGAAATTGAGAAAAGGCTGCTTGAGCTAACAACTCACGCCCCATTTTAAGGCTCTGCCGGATATCGTTCTTATCTTTGTCGGTAGCTAAATAGTTTGGATCGATCAATGGTGCATGGTGTGGATTCGCCGATGCTAAACGAACGGTTCCTCGGCTTTCGGGGCGTAGGGTGCCAGCACCGAGTCGATAGCCGTTT
The DNA here is from genome assembly GCA_964498925.1 of uncultured Granulosicoccaceae bacterium. Classification (GTDB taxonomy): domain Bacteria; phylum Pseudomonadota; class Gammaproteobacteria; order Granulosicoccales; family Granulosicoccaceae; genus Granulosicoccus. The sequence continues at coordinate 2,386 of CAZCKD010000284.1, read as the reverse complement.
TTATTTGGGTTAGGAATCCAGTTATCTCCGAAAAAAATCGGAAAGAAATGAAATTGAATATCTGGATGAGATACCGTGCTACTGGTTCGGAGAAACGCACCGACATGACATTGATTGACGGCAGCAACGCCACGCTTCCAGCCAAACCATTGCAGACCGGCCCAAGCCATTAGATGCGGTTTTAAATAGCGGTTAAGCGATACCGGTTGATCGGTTTCCACCTGAATATGTGTTTCAAGATGATCTTGTAAGTTCTCACCCAGTTGCGGAACATGCTGTACAACGGGTAAGCCATGCTTTTTTAATTGTTCCTCTGGGCCTATGCCGGATAACATTAATATCTGAGGGGTTCCAAATACCCCTGCAGACAGGATGATTTCGCGCGTCGCACTAAGCTTACTCAGATTCCCACCTTTTGAAAACTCAACCCCCGTAGCTCGACCACCTTTGACAAGAACACGCGTTACACATGCACCCGTGACAATGCGTAAGTTGTCAGGCTTGTTCTGTGAATGTAAGTAGGCTCGGGCTGAACTGCTTCTATAGCCTTTCTCAACCGACATCTCAAAACGACTGACACCTTCTTGTTGAAAGCCGTTTACATCATCCGTGAGTTCGTGCCCAGCCTGTTGGCCTGCCTGCAAAAAAGCGGCGTTGAGCGGGTTCAGCTGCTGCTGTGTTTTGACACCAACAACGCCGCTGTTGTTGCGAAATTCGTTGCCGGGTCCATCGCGTCGCTCAAGCTTTTTGAAATAGGGCAAACACTCTGCAAATGACCAACCTACGCAACCATCTTCAGTCACCCAATTATCATAATCCCGAGGATTACCGCGTAGGAATGTCATGCCATTGATCGATGAAGACCCACCTAGAACTTTACCGCGCGGCTGGTCAATGCATCGCTTGTTTAAATGCGCCTGGGGTGCCGTTTTGAACCAATAGTTGAATTTACTACTGGGTTTAAACGCGGATCGCAAACCCGCTGGCATTTGTAAAATCCAGTTTCTGTCATCACGCCCGTGTTCCAGAAGTAAGACGGAGTACCGACCATCTTCGCTCAGGCGGTGAGCCAGTACACAACCTGCTGTGCCAGCGCCAACAATGATGTAGTCAAAACTGGACTTCATAGGGAGTATTTTTCGCTCGCTTATCAGTGCACTTGACTTATAAGCTAGCCTCGCTTGTCCATATCTTCGGGTAAAGATCTGTACCCGGGCGGTCTCCCGGTTTAAGACCCACTTCTGTCATAACGGCGCTGTGATCCGGGTCCATGCCGCATTCTCTAAATTTTATTCGAGCGTCATCTCCTAACCACTTACTGGTGAACACTTTCAGCTCTGTATCGCCATCAAGCTTTCCAGATCCGCCATGCATGATTCGACTATTAAAAGCGATGCAATCTCCCGGTTGCATATCCCAACTCACAACGTTATAGCGTTCCGGGTCCGCGTCGATATCGGGTATGGAATCTTCGGCAATGCCAGAAAAATTAACTTGATCCACATCGGTTTTTCCATCTGGATTTAAATCACCGAAGTTGTATTGATTGAATATTTGATCACTTAAATGAGAGCCGGGTACAAATGCCAATGCGTTCTTCTTTTTTACCGGCACAAGTGGCATCCAGATCGTGCACGTGTCGTATCCCTCGATAGACCAATAGGGCTCATCTTGATGCCAGGGCGTGGAGAACTGCGTTCCGGGAGAGCGAACGAAAACCGCATCAAAGAAAAAATTAATCTCTGTCGCCTTTAAAAGCTTTCCGGCAAGCTCTGCAGCGTGGGAATTAAAAATAAACTGCTTGTACTGTTCTATACCTTGCCATGCCTGACTATCCCAGAACATGGTTCTGCCTTCTGCATCGCGATCCCAGGTACGTGCGCGGTGAGTGGGGTTATCGCAATTAGCTTGCAAGCCCTGCGTCAGTACATCGATCCATGAGGCGTTAAAAATGTCTTTAATCAAAACGACACCGTCGCGGTGATAAGCCTCGATTTCGTCCGTTGATATCTCTCGTGGTAGCGTTGAAGCCATGATTTGCCCCTTGATACTTAGTGTGTTGACTAATGAACAGCCAATACGATATACGACCCTATTGCCAATAGTATAATTATTTTATGATGGGCTAAGGCCATAATATAATTATAAATGGAAACTAATATAAATCTAAATTGGCTGCGAACTTTTGAGGCTGCAGCGCGCTTATCCGGTTTTTAACCACGCTGAATTACCTTTCGGGATGAGCGAAACTGACGCTACGCCTATAGAAGTCGATACGTCTGTATTGGCTTGCGAGCTCGTAGCATCGGGTTCAGGTTATGCTGTCATGATAGAACGTTTTGCCAAAGGGGCGATCGAAGCGGGAAGAGCGATTCGTATCATGGGC
>CAZCKD010000283.1:0-3938 GCA_964498925.1 uncultured Granulosicoccaceae bacterium | reverse complement strand
TGTCGTCGCTGGCTAGATACAAAGCCATCGCTGCGATTTCTTCAGCGGTTCCAATTCGTCCCATCGGTTGCCGCGCCACGAAATTGCTTAAGGCTGTCTCATAGTCTCCAGTGTCTCTTAGTCTCTGATGCATACTTGGGCTATCGACTGTGCCAGGGCAGATTGCATTGCAACGAATACCGTTGGTGACATAGTCGGCAGCAATAGACTTGGTCAAGCCGATAACGGCAGCCTTTGATGTGCTATACGCGCAGCGATTAACAACACCCTTAATGGAAGACGCGACAGAAGACATATTAATAATCGAGCCGCCGCCTTGTTCGATCATCCCCGGTATGACATGTCTACTTAAACGATACATAGCGTGTACGTTTAGATTAAAGCTGAAGTCCCAGTCTTCCTCTGTACCATCTAATATGCTGCCATTAGCGACAAAACCTGCACAATTAAACAATACATCTATGGCGCCAACTGTACCCATAAAACTGGAAACTGCCGCTTTGTCAGTGACATCAAGCAGATGCGTTTCGATATTAGGCTCGTTATCAAACGATGCCAGTGTTTCCGCATTGATGTCAGTCGCAATGACGCGCGCACCTTCTGCAGCGAAAACCAGCGCGGTTGCATGACCAATACCTTGGCCTGCCGCTGTGATAAGTACTGTTTTGTCCTTCAGACGATTCATGATGCTGCTTTATCCAATTTATAAATATTTATTGCGTTTCCTCCCATGACAAGCGCTCGTTCTTCTGACGTGAGATCGATAAGTAAGTCTGTCGTTACATCGAACCACCTTTTGTACGAGCTTGCCAGGGTGCAGACCGGCCAATCACTTCCCCAGATTATTCGCGCGGGGCCAAAGAAATCCAGCAAATGATTGACGTAGGGTTTCAGGTCTTCGATAGACCAGTCTGCCGAGGCTTCGGTAACCAATCCCGAGAGCTTCACATAAGCCGTCGATTCTCTCGCAATTAAACGCATATTGGAAGACCAGTCTTCAAACTGACGGGTCGCTATTTCGGGTTTAGAGCCATGATCGATCACCACCGGCATCGTCGGATATCGCCCCAGTAATGTCATCAGGTGTGGCAGATGTTTCGGTAGGGTGAGAGCATCGAAAACAAGATTTTGTTTAATCAGTGCAGAAAAAGCGGCATCCAACGTACTTTTTAGCATCCAAGTGTCATCTTCAAGATCTTGAATCATCGGTCGCAGCCCGACCAGATAAGGGTTTTCAGCTAGTTTGCTGACGGACTCGGTAGCGTTTGAGTCGTCAAAATCCACCCAACCAACGACACCTCGGATAAACGGGTTTTTCTCAGCCAAATTCAATAAAAAATGGGTTTCAGCTTCAGTTGGTGCAGCCTGGACTAGGACAGTGCCGTCCACACGATGTAGTTCAAGGTGCTGTTCTAGGTCAGAGGGCAGGAAATCACGATACAAAGTGGTTAATTCGGGTGTCAGCCAGCCGTAATCTGAGCGCTCAATAGACCAGAAATGTTGGTGGGCATCAATAATTTCACTGTTCATATTGAGCATCTCATGGCGTAGGGGCGTCTTCTCGAATCAATCCTTCATTTTGTAAATCAGACCAGAGTCCCTGAGGTATCTCTGTTTCGAAAAGCGCTACGTTAGCTTTTACTTCTTGGGCACTCATCGCCCCGGGTATCACCGTTTTGATGGCGGAGTGCCCCATAACAAATTGCAACGCAGCAGCGATAAGCGGTGTGTTGTGCGCATTGCAAACAGCTTCGATACGGTTAACCCGCGTCATTATATCGGTCGGAGCAATCGCATAATTGTATCGAGCTTCAGGCACTGCACCGGTTGCCAAGATCCCCGAGTTATAGGGGCCACCGAGAATAATGCCGACATCTCGCTCTACGCAAAGTGGAAGAAAACTATCTAATGCTTCCTGTTCCAATAATGTGTACCTACCGGCAAGCAGGAATCCGTCGAAGTCGGCCAACGATAACAGTCGTTCACAGACTTGCCATTCGTTTACACCAGCGCCGATAGCCGATATTTCTCCAGAATTACGCAATTCATCTAGTGCGCGATAACCTCCCTGGTCAAATAACTCTCTTACCTTCTCATCGCTGGCAGTCTGGCTGCCTTGACTGAATGCGTCTACATCATGCACAAGAAGAATATCTGCATTATCCACCTGCAAACGGTTCTTGCTGGCTTCATACGATCGCATAACACCGTCGTAGGAGTAATCGAATTGAATTCGTTTTTGCGGGACATCCACAAACGCTTCAGGAGTCACTTCTTCTGGAGGGCACTCAAACAGCAATCTACCTACTTTTGTCGACAGCTGAACGTTGCTACGACCGAATTTCTCAAGTGCTTGACCGACGCGTTGCTCAGACCGTCCCAGTCCATACTGCGGTGCTGTATCAAAGTAACGAATACCGAGTGAGTACGCCGTTTCTAATGTTTCCTGCGCTTCACTATCTTCAATTTTTCGATATAGATTTCCCAGAGGAGCACATCCAAAACCCATCGCAGTTAACGGGACTGGACGTTTGGTCCGCGCATTCAACTGTGTTGAGCTGGCAGCAATCATGAAGCAATTTCTCTACGTTGAAAAAAGATCCGGGCGTTCTGTTTCCAAAGGTTCAATGCGTTTAATCAGTTGCTGTACATGGTTACGCATAGCCTTTTGAGCGGCCACACTGTTTTTGTCGCGAATCGCATTTAATATCAGTTTGTGTTCTTCGACCGTATCCGAAAGTCTGCCTGGCTCCGGCAGAAGTAGTAGTCGTGCGCGATCAACATGCTGAGATAGGGTGCGTACTGTCGCCGGTAATCGTGAGACGCCTGTGGTTGCCATGATGTTTTCGTGGAAGGCCACATCTGTCTTGTCGACGTCGACAATAAGCATTTTTTGCATTTCAACATTTCGACTTAATCGTGCAAGTGTTTCGTCGGTTCGATGGTTAGCCGCATGGCGGGCAGCAGCAACCTCTAATGCTTCGCGTAGAAACGCGTCTTCGCGCAGGGCGGCCATGGACAACCGTGCGACGCGCGTCCCGGATTGAGGAACGATGTCCACCAAACCTTCACTCGAAAGTTTTAGTAGCGCATCAGAGACGGGTGATCGCGACAATTCAAACCACTCACAAATGGCTGTTTTTCTGATAATTGCTCCAGGCGGAAAATCCAGTCCGAGGATGGCTGCTTTGACTGCGTCGTAAACACGTTCAGCCAAGGAGCCGTTCAGATTCGATAGTGCCGGGAGTTTTGTGGCGTCTGCTTCAGCTATGAGAATATCTGCTCTGCAATATGAACTGACATGCTAGTTGACATAAAATGTTAATGCAAGTAGTTTAGTCGGCACTGAATTTCAACTCAGCTTCGCGCAAAGAAAAACGTCAATATCTGCTCAGCAATGACAAACCAATACCTATGACAGAGCTCATTCGCATGAGCGGTATCGAAAAACGTTTTCCGGGTGTTCATGCACTTCGGAACGTGCAATTCGATCTGCGAGCCGGCGAAGTTCATGCGCTAATGGGTGAGAATGGTGCGGGCAAATCGACGTTAATGAAAATCCTGTCAGGTGTGTATACCCGCGACGAAGGTGAAGTGCTAGTTGATAACACGGTCGTTGACTTCACCAGCCCTCGAGATGCACAGGATGCTGGCATTAACATCATCCATCAGGAATTAAGTCTGATGCGCGATCTTAACGCTGCGCAAAATATTTTTATCGGTCGTGAGCCTCGATTAAGTTTCGGTCGATTGGATGAGGCGGCGCTTAACCGGCAGGCCGCAGATATATTCCGTTCCATGAACCTGAAAATGGATCCACTAACCCCTGTCGAATCGTTAACCATTGCACGGCAGCAAATGGTAGAAATCGCGAAGGCACTGAGCTATCAAAGCAAGGTGCTGATTATGGATGAGCCTACAGCGGCGTTAAATGATGC
>CAZCKD010000282.1:0-3947 GCA_964498925.1 uncultured Granulosicoccaceae bacterium | reverse complement strand
ACATCTCTTATCGGCAGAGTTTGCCTCATCGGTCTGTATCCTTTTAGAGGGTGATGCCGTAGAGCATGAGCACCTATCGATTCCGGCTAACACGCTAGAGCTTTATTGCGCTGCAGCATTCGCACAGCAATCCTATCTAGACTTCAGCGATGTTACTAATGTTGAGATATCAGTGAGGTGTGTCGACACGGATGAAATGGCTGCTTTGAACTCTCAATATCGCGGTAAGAATGCACCAACAAATGTATTGAGTTTCGAGTCAGGTTTACCCGCGATGCCTCTTGATGAGAATGCTGGCGGTGGCAAGTTATTGGCATTAGGGGATCTCGTCCTCTGTGGTGATGTCATTGCCGCAGAGGCGCAAGATCAAGGTAAGTCGCTTTTACAACACTGGCAACATCTACTTGTCCATGGCACTTTACATCTATGCGGCTATGATCATGAAGAAGAGTCGCAAGCAAATGAGATGGAGTCCTTGGAAATTAGTATTCTGCAGACGCTTGGCGTGTCTGACCCTTATAGAAGTGCGGTGTAGCCATGACTGACGATACACAGGACGGCGGTACTAGTCGTTCATTGATGGACCGCTTGGTTCACGCTATCGGTGGTGAACCCAGGGATAGAGACGAGCTTTTAGAGCTCTTGCGTGATGCGCAGGAAAGAGAAATTCTCGATGCCGAAACCCTTCAAATGGTTGAAGGGGTTTTTCAAGTTGTCGAAATGCGGGTTCGCGACATAATGATTCCGCGCGGACAGATGGTTGTTGTCGAAAATGACACCCCCCTAGAAGATATCTTAAAAGTCGTCATTGAATCGGGTCATTCCCGCTTTCCCGTTATCCATGAAGATAAAGACAATATCGTGGGTGTGCTGCTAGCGAAGGATCTACTTCGTTACTCGGGAGTTGGGTCGCAGCAAAGATTTCGTCTGGATGACATTGTCCGAAAAGCGACCTTTACGCCAGAAACTAAACGTCTGAATGTTTTGCTTAAAGAATTCAGAGCGGCGAGGAATCATATGGCGATAGTTCTTGACGAGTACGGTGGCGTCGGCGGATTGGTCACCATCGAGGATGTGCTCGAAGAAATCGTCGGTGAAATCGATGATGAACATGATACCGAGGAAGATGTCGATATCAGAGATCATGGCGATGGACGTTATTCGGTCAGGGCATTAACACCCATCGATGATTTTAACGAAGTCATTGGTACCAAATTTGGCGACGAAGAGTTCGACACCATCGGTGGTTTGCTTTTGCAGCATATTGGACATATGCCGAAGGCAGGGGAGACGGCTTCTCTAGAGGGTTGTCATTTTAGGGTGTTGTCGGCTGATTCTCGTCGCTTGCATTTACTACAAGTCACTCTTGAATCAGAAGAATAAACGTTGACTGGATTTGCCACGATGCCGCGTTGGGGTTTCTGGATTCTTGCACTTGGCAGTGGTCTAGTGCTGCCGCTGGCCTTTGCACCTACTGAATGGTGGTGGTTGGCACTGATTAGTATCGGTCTGTTTTATTCTCTACTGCAAAATGTAACGCCTAAGCAGGCTTTGTTTTTAGGCTGGCTATTCGGGTTGGGCTATTTTGGCATCGGTGTTCACTGGATCTATCATAGTCTGCATTTGTTCGGCGCAGCCATAGCACCCTTAGCGGCTTTGCTTACACTCGTGTTTGTATTAGTGATGACTGCTTTTCCTGCATTGACTGCCTACGTTTGGGTTCGTCTGCGAAGAGCGGATGCTGTTTTGTCTAATGTGTTTTTGTTCGCGGCGATGTGGACATTGTCTGAACTGCTACGCGGCAAATTGTTAGACGGGTTTCCTTGGATACTCGTTGGTTATTCGCAAACATCGGGACCTTTGGGTAACCTAGCACCGGTGGTTGGCGTCTATGGCCTATCCTTTTTCGTTGTGCTTATTGCCGCGCTTTGTCTGGTCTTAGTGTCAGGTGCATCTAAGAAAAAAGTGATGGCTGTAGTCATTATTGTTATGCCAGTTCTTGCGTCCATGCTATCGGGCATATGGAATTTCTCCCAGCCGGTAGGGGAGCCTGTTCGTGTCAGAATGGTTCAAGCCAATATTGCGCAGGAGATGAAGTTCAGTGCGGACAGACTTCGCACGGCCTTGACGGATTATTCGGCACTATCTCGAGAACCGGGATTATCCGAAGTTGATTTAGTAGTCTGGCCCGAGACAGCAATTCCAACGTACTTCGATCGTGTTGAGAATTTTATGCAGCCCTTTGTTGAAGACATGGATCAGCTGGGTGTCGATGTGTTGAGCGGTGGGTTTGAACGCGACGGTGATGATATATACAACGCGGTGCAACAGCTGGGCGGCGAACAGCAGACCTATCGAAAGCGGCATTTAGTACCTTTTGGTGAATACATGCCTCTACGCTTTATTTTGGATTTTGCAGCCAAGTTTATTGTCATTCCCATGTCCGATTTGTCTGCAGGATCCGGCGCACATGAACCGCTGAGCTTGCAGGGCGTTCAGTGGGGTGTCTCCATTTGTTATGAAGATGTTTATGGCGAAGAAATGCGACAGTTGTTGCCGGCATCTCAAGTCCTACTCAATGTGTCCAACGATGCATGGTTCGGCAATTCTGCAGCACCGCATCAGCACGAACAGAAGGCGAGAATGAGGGCGCGTGAGTTTTCACGCCCGCTTGTGCGAGTGACCAACACCGGTGTTTCATCAGCGATTGATGAACGGGGAAGAATCCTGGGCAGGATTTCGCATAATACTTCAGGTATTTTGGATGTTGATATCCAGCCGCAGGAAGGCTGGACTCCTTATGCCAGAACAGGTAATTGGCCTGTATTTATTCTATGTTTGGCGATTTTCTTCTTATTTTTATCATTACATAGGTTATATGAGAGGCGATAATCGTCGCATTTAGCACATACTTCTTCGGTTAAGGCTATTATTACTGGTAGGGAAACGTTTATCATTTTGTAAGAAAGCTAATTGTTTAAGGAAGCACTATGGAAATTCCAGGCGATCTGAAATTTGCTCCGTCACATGAATGGGTGAGGGTGGAAGACGACGGCACTGTTACTGTCGGTATTAGTGAGCATGCTCAAGAACAGCTTGGCGATCTTGTCTTTGTCGAAACGCCTGAAGTCGATTTGGTCTGCGAGCCGGAGCAGGGGATTGCTGTTGTGGAGTCGGTTAAGGCTGCCTCTGATCTATACGCACCCGTAGCTGGCACTGTTGTCGATACTAATGGTGATTTGGCTGACAACCCGGAGCTGGTCAATTCTGATCCTTATGGTCAAGGTTGGATTTTCCGTATCAAGCCCGATGACGTATCCAGCGTAGAGAATCTGATGGATCCTGATGATTACGAGGCGTATCTGGAAACCGCTGAATAAACCGTAATAATTTGTGGTCGCGGGTGTTCAGCGCCGCTCCACTCAGCAATGTTTCCATGCGGCGACGCTGTCTAACGCACCATAGAAGAGACACGTCGCACAAAATGCCCGGATAGGTCTGAGGCATTCAGATTTCATTAAGCCAACTAAGAATAGGCTGTATCTATCGAATACAACTTAGGCTTGGTGTTATGGCTCTACCCTATAAAAATATCCTCCTCGGTGCCGTCTTCAGTTTTCTTCCCTGGGTGGCATCCGCCAATAGTTATGTCGGGCTTGACGGCGCCTCCGTTAATGTTGAAAACGAACTCAACGATGAGTTAAGTCCCAGCGGCGCTCGACTACGCTTGGGCATGCAGCTGAGTGAGTTTATTGATCTGGAGACTCACTTGGGCGGTGGTACCGATCGCCATTCAGGTGCATTTGATTCATTCAGCGCAACCTATGCGGGTGCTTATCTAAAAGCCTACCTGCCTGTCGGTCGACGAACATCTGTCTTTGGTCTGGCAGGTTTATCGGGTGTTAGATATACACAACGTATTGACGGACGTTCGTTTAATGCCAGTC
>CAZCKD010000281.1:0-3953 GCA_964498925.1 uncultured Granulosicoccaceae bacterium | reverse complement strand
GCGAGCGATTTAGCCAAGAGCACCCACCATAGAGTGATCCGGCCCTAGGTGAATGACATAGGGTTTAGCACCCTCGCTGCGTAATTGCTCTGCAATTATTTCTAAATTTTGATCGGCTGCCTGTTCGTTCTCGCCTTCAGGAAAATAATGCAAGGTCGCTCCCAGCATCTTATTAAGGAACACATTGCCAGATGTATGGTATTGCTCAGACTTGTTAGCCACACGATCCTCAAGTTGCACATGACATTGCATGCCCAGTTTTCTCGCCGCGGCAGCAGCCGTACGCACGTAGTTCGATTGCACAGCGCCGGTTATTAAAACCGTATCGGCATTTTGTTCTTGCGCCCTACCCATATAAAATTCTAGTTGTCGCGCTTTGTTGCCACCCATACAGAGCCCTGTGCAATCATCACGCTTAACCAAGAGCCTTGCATGACCAAGATGTCGGGACAAATTGGGCATCTCATCTATCGGCGTCGGTAAATGCGAAAGTAGTGCTCTGGGCAGTGAGTCGAGGACGCCTAGTCGTTCCGTCATGTTCATGGTTACTTCAATTCGGGTTTGTGGCTCGATCATGCTGTTCCGTAGCTTAACCTTTAAATTCCAGTAATATTCATTAAGTTAATCAAATCGGTACCGTCAGCAAAGCCATGGATACGTTCGGACCGGCAACCGACGAACGCTGGTTGTACCATTGTTTCGGCATGCTCAGGAGAAGCCGAAGATGGGGTTAAGATCCACTCTCTAGGATCTACACCTATTAAAAATTATTGCGACAACAAAATTTAATGAGATTACCGGTATATAGTTGCCTCCAGGAACGGCTCACAAGATATCAATACGAGATCTGAGGCGTATCACCGCTGGCACTGCTAACAGGTTGACGCTTAAGAATTTTACCGTTAACACAATCTTACTACGCATATTGTCTCTGCCTTAAAATGACACGTTTTAATTCTGATAAATCCTACGACTTCATCATTATTGGCGCAGGATCCGCGGGGTGTGTGCTAGCGAACCGACTATCGGAAAACGGTCAATATTCAGTTTTGGTATTGGAAGCTGGTCCAATGGATCGCAACATGATGATTCATATACCGGCAGCGGTATATAGAATCTACAAAGATCCTAAGTTCAACTGGAATTATAAAACTGAAGCCGAAGCCATTGCCAACAATCGCAGCATTGATATGCCGCGCGGCAAGGTTGTCGGGGGTTCCTCGTCCATAAACTCGATGGTGTATATGCGTGGGCACCCCTACGACTACGACCGGTGGGGTTCAGACTTTAATCTGGACAAATGGGACTATGCGCAGTGTTTACCGTACTTTAAAGCGGGCGAGACTAGTGATAGAGGTGCTAGTACTTGGAGAGGCGACTCGGGACCGCTAACAACAACACGCGGCAAACTTGATTGCGCATTGTTTGATGTGTTTCTGGAAGCCGGTGCTCAATCGGAGCATGGCTATTCAGAAGACCTAAATGCATTTAAACCTGAGGGCATCGCAAGATTCGACAGCACGACGCGAAACGGGAAACGTTGCAGTGCGGCTGTAGCGCATCTCCGCCCTGCTTTACAACGCACAAATTGCACTCTGCTAACTGATGCAATGGTTCAGAAAATAGTCATCGAAGAATCACGGGCTTACGGGGTAGATTTCATTCACCAAGGCGAGCGCCACGTTGTAAATGCGGAACGTGAAGTGGTTCTTTGTGGTGGGGCTATCAATTCGCCGCAAACACTCATGTTATCAGGCGTTGGTCCTGCTGATCATTTGCGTAAACATGGAATCACAGTTAAACATGATTTACCCGGCGTTGGTCGCAATCTGCAAGAGCATCCTACCGTCATCGTTAAGTACGCCTGCACACAGTCTATGGCCATTCATCGCGCACTAAACCCGGTTAATCAACTAGTAGCCGGTGCGCAATGGATGTTGAATAAAAGTGGACCAGCAACATCGGTATTTTGGGAAGCTGGAGGATTGATACGTAGTAGCCCGGACATGGCATATCCGGATATAGAAATTCAGTTTGGTCCAGCCGGATTTGATATCAACGACAAAGGAGGGATTTCCTTAGATCAAGCCTTTTCGATTCATGTGGATCAGTCGCGACCCAGTAGCGTTGGACATATCGAATTACGCTCCGCAAATCCAGCTGACAAGCCGAAGTTGTATTTTAACTATCTCTCTACCGAGGATGATCAGCGACGTTTTGTATTGGGTATCAGAAAAACTCGCGAAATCGTTGCACAAAAGGCATTCGATGCCTATCGAGGCGAGGAGCTTTTGCCAGGTCCACAAGTACAATCAGACAAAGACATACTGAACTACATTAAGGCCAACTTGGATACAGATTATCATCCATCCTGCAGTTGTCGGATGGGCACAGATGCCGAAGCCGTTGTTGACCAGGAAATGCGTGTACATAACATCGACGGTTTACGCGTAGTCGATGCTTCCGTGATGCCAAGGGTACCTTCAGCAAATTTAAACGCGCCGGTGCAAATGATTGCCGCGAGGGCCGCAGACTTTATTTTGGGCAATGAACAGTTGTCCCCGATACAAGCAAAATTTCACTTCAACGAAAACTAACATTTAGGTCATCGTCTGATTGATGGTCGTATTATGTAATTGAAGGTTGTATCGTCAGCGCCTTTTAGTTGTATTGCATAGCAAATCAATATTGGCTTTGACACCGGTGCTTGTTCAACATGGATTCTTGCTGTAACGCTAGGCCAAGTGGTTTCGGATACAGACAACTGAGCGAATGTCGCTTTTGTATAAACGGTGCCTAGACGTTACGGGTACTGTGTTAAGCCACGACATTTTTACTCGGTCTTAATGAGCAGTCACCCGCCTTCAACGCATCAAACAGATAGCCACAAATACGGAGTGCTCTTTGTATTTGCTGCTGGCGTACTTTGGTCCACTGTAGGGTTGGGAATTCGCCTTATAGAAGATGCGGTGGTGTGGCAAATATTATTTTACCGCTCTATCAGTCTATCGCTATTCCTATATATCGTCATACGAATACGATCTGGTGAAAGCCCTTTCATTCAGATACGCCGTATCGGATGGCCCGCTGTCATTGCTGGCTTGTCTCTTGTGGCTGCTTATGCCGGAGGGATATACGCAATACAGCATACCTCTGTCGCAAACGCCATGTTGCTCTTTGCTACAGCGCCGTTTATGGCTGCAGTACTCGCGTGGGTAGTGCTCAAAGAGCCCGTACGCATCGCCACATGGATTGCAATTGTTGTTGCGCTGGCAGGCATTGCCATTATGGTTGCCGATAAATCAGGTGATGTAGTGCTTAAAGGAAGCCTTGCGGCTCTAGGGTCGGCGTTCGGATTCGCAATTTTCACCGTCGCTTTACGTTGGGGAAAAACCGGCGAGATGCTCCCTTCTGTTTTTCTTTCCGGAATTTTCGCGTTAATTATCACTTTTGGTATATGCCAATTGCTCGGGCTGTCGCTTACACTGAGCATGCACGACGGCAGCATCGCCATGAGTATGGGCGTATTTCAAGTGGGCGCAGGTTTAATCCTGTACACACTGGGTTCACGAAGTCTTCCGGCGGCAGAACTTACGTTATTATCGTTGGCAGAAGTTCTACTTGGACCTCTTTGGGTCTGGTTGTTTTTGGGAGAAACTGCCAGCGGATATACGTTGATCGGTGGTGCTGTTCTTTTGTCAGCTATTGCTGGCAACGCCATTTCCGGAAAACGTCGAAAGCCACCACCGTTGATGACGCCTTGATGGCTTAGCCTTTCGAACTGGCCCTTCTAACTGGCCCTTCGAATTAGCTGTTCATATAATGATAGCTAATGAACCTAGTCTGCCAGCCCCCATCAAGTCAGTTTAATGGGACGCTGGATTGTATATCTAATCTTTCCGGATTATGCGAGGATACTAAGCATGAATAGAACACTTGTCATAGCCGTTTTA
>CAZCKD010000280.1:0-3967 GCA_964498925.1 uncultured Granulosicoccaceae bacterium | reverse complement strand
TCACCTGATGCAGCGAATACCTCGGCCCCACCAAATGCACTACTTTCATCAGAGACCAGTGAATCTGCTGGAGACATCCGCCAGAACGGTAAATCGGCTTCCATCATTTCTCGTGCAAAACGCATCTGACGCCACATGCTTTGCCAATTTCTGAAGTCTTCTGCGTCCAGATCGCCGCCAATGGGCAAAGGATTGTATCCGTAGTACCATTCGATGTTCCCGCCACTGAACAGCACATCGTAGAGCACTTCTTTTCTTCGCTCGGTGATGGTGTCGGGGGATAGACCATTAGTATTTTCATCCATGTCTATAACCCACGGATGGCCTGTAGCCCGGGAGCGATCGCGCCATTGCTCAACAAATTGACCGGCAAATTCAGGATCGTATTGAATAGATGAAGCGCTGTAACGTGGATCACCAACAATCTCTCCATAACGGAAAAACTGGTTGATATGTGTATGAACAGCTATGGGCTTATCGCTCCAATCAATTGATTGCAGATAGGCTGACTGTTTGTCGAGCTCAACACGCGGAAAGTCGTTCTCTTCTCCTAAGTTCCACTTTACGGCCAAAAGATAACCAAAGCGTGCAACCAACTCGCGAAAGAACAGTTTACGTTCAACACCGTGTTCGCCATTATCCAACCAAAGTTCGTTCTCCGGTTCGGTTTCGCTAAGAACAATATTTAATGCAATGCCCTGTCGTTGCGCATGATTAAGAACAGTATTCCACTGATACAGTTTACTAATGTCGTAGTGTGTCTTATTAAACCGTGTATTTTCTGCTCCAACAAAGGGATACGTATCTTGACCATCACCACCAAGGTTCATCGGTAAAAAATAGACGGAGTTGACACCTTCTTTACCGAGATAATTTAAAGCGCCGATTAGCCCCTTACTATCAGCTCCGGATAATGAGGAGGAAAAAAAAGGATCAGTCTCATTCCAATCTTCACGATGCGCCGAGTAGCTGTGCAAAAAAGGTTCGCCAACACCACCTTGATCAATGGTTCCGTCAATGCCATCAAAGGCTAATAAATTCTCAGGACTATCTGTGCCGGTCTTGATCCAATACGGACCATCACGAAATTTTAAGTAATGCTCCCCTACGTATTCCAAACGTCCATGGCGTAAAAATAAAGGAGCATTGTCAGGTGCCGGCCCGATATCGAACTGACCATTGTCATTAGTGAGATTAACAACTGAACCCGCGTGTTCATCACTAGCAACGGCGACATCAGTACCAGCCTTCAACACAGCTCGATAGGACCATTGCCCCACTTGATCGGCTGAAAATCTGACACGCCAAACATTGCCCGACCCGTTTCCCTGACCGTCCCCGGCAAAGAAGCCTGGCACTAAGGTGGATTCACCATTGGGAGCGATGAAGGAGACATCAAGACGATAGTCCAGAAATGGATTGACTTGTTGATTAGTCTCTTGTGAAAAAGGGCCGGAAAAATCAATCTCTATCGGATGCCATTTTGCAAGTTCGCCAGAGACATTGCCGGCGAAAGTAGCCGGGCTAAACGCGACAACAAAAAGCAATGCTATTAGGCGACTCAACTGAGTCAGTTGAAGAATCAAAAGATCTTTGGCTCGGGTTTCTAGAATGGGCCGCATTATGGATTGCGAACGAATGAAAATTGTTGAGCCAATTATCAAAGCCTCGGCAGCCCTGCTGGAACTGTGACCACTTTCACTTTGAGATTTTTATCGATGGCAGTGGGCGCTCGAGAATATAGAACTCCATCACATCGCTTCACTTACATTTAAACGAGTGCCGACGCCGACGCACTCTGCGATTTCCGTCAGTTAACTTGTTGTTGGAGGCGTCGATAAAGAATCAACTGCATTTAAATGGACATTCAGTCTACATCCCGTCCAATTCCAACCTTTTATGAAACTACTCTTAACATCAGCGTATAGCACGCACCCCGGCCTAGATACGCTATTGGCCGCAGCACAACAGGATGTGCTCAACAACCACGTGCTGTGTGAAAGTCCTGAAGAGGCTGATGCTATTTTGTTCGTTGAAAGTACGCAATTCGATGACGTATTGTTCAAGTCACTAATGAACCACGACTACATGAACAACTTCACCGACAAGGTGTTTATGTATAACGAGATGGATCGCCCTTGGGATATTCTACCTGGGCTATACACGTGCATGACGCGCAAGCACATCAGCGCGGAGAGACACCGAGCATTTCCGTATTTGTATACGCCGAATCCGTACATTACAGCAGTAGATCAGAACGTTGAAAGAACATGGTTGTATTCATTCATGGGTTCTATGAGTCATTCTTGCCGACGCCCCATCATGAAACTAAAACACCTACGCGGCAATGTGCAAGACACATCAGACTTTAATGTATGGAGCACCGACCCAAGCGAAATGGAAAGACGCGGTAAGGCGTATGCAAACGTTCTCGCTGCCAGCCAATTCGTACTCTGCCCACGAGGCATCGGCACTTCATCCATTCGCTTATACGAAACTCTGGAAGCTGGTAGAGTGCCCGTCATCATCTCAGACGATTGGGTGCCATCGGCGGAAACAGATTGGAGCTTCGCTATACAAGTTGAAGAACGCAGAATCAGTTCCATCCCAGGTTTATTGCAGAGTATTGAAAACGAGGCAGAGGAAAGAGGTGCAGCGGCCAGACAGGCTTGGATGGACAGCTATTCACCGGAGACTTTGTTTAACACCGCTGGCAACGCTGTAGAATCTTTAGTGCTGGGCAAAGCCCATGAACATCAGATGAGACACGGCGCCGTCGTGCAAAAGTGGTTGCACACCGGCAGCCTGTTAACGCGCTCTGCGGCACAAAAGATAAGACGCGGTTGATTGGTGACCTCGAGAAGGACCTTCTCAAGTCTGCTTATATTTATAAAGCAACGCTTCATCAAGATGGCAGTAATCATCAGGACATCGCAATAAACGATCCTGGTGTTCGTCATCACTACTGACATAATTTGTCAGCGGCAGCACTTCAACAACAATATCAGCTCTGTCTGACCGCGAGTCAATATAATCGCGAGCATCACGCAAATGATTCGCGTCCAGGCTGTAAACGCCAGTGCGGTACTTGGGACCAACATCGACACCCTGCTTGTTAAGACTGTACGGATCGATGATTTCAAAAAGATAGGGCATTAAGCCCGGCACTGATTGCACATCAGTATCAAAACAGACACGCACACACTCTGAATAACCATCATAGGGTCCGTCTGTGGTGTCGCCACTTCCGTTGGCACGCCCGGCTTCTGTTTTCACTATGCCGGGAACATACCTTAGAAATTCCTGCACACCCCAAAGACATCCACCGGCGAAATAGATCTCCTCGGTGCTCATTGCGAAGACTTAGCCTTCAGCATTAAACGTTGCCTGACCCGGAGTTGTCGCCTTAATGGTGTTGTACTCATGCATAGTTAGTTGTTCAATCGCCAAGGCGATCCAACCACTGATTAGCATGTCATACCATTGCTCAACGCCACTGCAAGCGACAACGATGTCTCCATAGACAAAAGAACCAAAGAAGAGAAGATCATCATCTTTTAGTGAAGCGGGGTGTACCAATTGTTTATTTATATTGGAGCACTGATTTCGCCAAGCCTGTTTGGCTTTTTGTCTTGCCATGTCCGTAAACGGCAAACTCCATTCTTCGGGGTTGCCTATCGATTCTTCATACAAAATAGAATCTTCAAACTCGCCTTCCCAGGGTTTTATCCTTGGATCCATGACAACAATATGAAGTAGCTGCCTATTTGTTCGCTCAAATAGAAGGTCGATAGATGGGCGCACCAGAGCTACTGCATCGGCCACAATGTCTTGCTGCTTCTTCACTGTTGTTTACCCTTCAAGGTTAGTAAGGATGCAGGAACTGGTCTGTTCGCGGACCAATGTCGTCGATTCGAGATCGATGACAAATGCATTCCCTTAGAGGACTCCATTTTAACATACCGAT
>CAZCKD010000279.1:0-3969 GCA_964498925.1 uncultured Granulosicoccaceae bacterium | reverse complement strand
CTGCTGAGCTTCTTGCACTAGCGGGTGGATTGTCAAACTTAGGTTCCACTGACGACGCCGCCGAAGATTCAGCAGAACTTGCAGATACAGAGGACGAACCAGTCGATGATGTTGTAGATAGTTCTGATAGTTCTGATAGTTCTGATAGTTCTGATAGTGCAGACAGTGCAGACAGTGCAGACAGTGCAGACAGCGCAGACAGCGCAGATTCAGATGCCAATGCGTTCGGTGACACCGAGTCTGACGACGAAGGCTCTGATGATGATCAGGATGACGGATCGGACCCTGAGCCGGAGAGTCAGAAAGAAATTACACCCGAAATTGTTTCAGCGCATGACCTGATTGTTGAGGAATGGCCTGAAAGCCAGCGAACATCCGATCACTCACCTTCTAATGAGTCTGACGACACAGACATAGATAATATTGCTGATGCTGATGCTGACGCTGACGCTGACGCTGACGTCGATCCAGAAGTCGAATTAAGACGTGTCATTGATGAGTTTGCCGAAGAGCATCGTCAGGAATTGCAGGCACGCGATGAGCTAGAGTCTCGTCAACGCGCTGAAGCAGGTGATGAAGTTTCTGAAGTGATAACTGCGGATACGCCGCTTGCTGATGAAGAGTTGGCAGAAACAGCAGGGCTTGCTTCCACATCGCCATCAATGGTTAAGAAAACCCTCTACGGAATTAGTGGGGCCACAGACTCAGAGGTCGCTTTGTTAGATCCTGAAGTGGACGAGTCCGTAGAAAAAACAGATTCTGATAAACGCGATTCGGAACCTTGACTAGCTAGAGTGCAGGGCGCATCGCGAAGGATCGCGACAGACCATTCAGGAAACTATCCTTGGAGAAACCGTCGTCCTTCGGCGTTCTTCTCTCAAGGAAAAGTGACGCCTGTTTCCTTGCACTCAGAAAATACAACCACTGACACCTCTGATGATTCAGAGGAAGATTCCTTGATCGTGACAGATCTGAGTGGTGCTGATAAACCAGAACGATTCAGACCGGAGGAGGAGCGCGCTCAGGAAGCAGGCATCGATGATATCGATGTTTTGAAAACCACTGAACAACCTGATCTGTCAGTTCGGGATTTGGAGGAGTTCGTTGATTCGATAGATACATCATCGGTTGATATTGACCTCACAGTGGATAATCAAGATGCGATATCGGACTTTGACAGCAGTGTTGCCGCAGATGCCGCCGTAGATGCTGCTATTGTTGAAGACGAAAGTGTTGGTGTTGATTTATCGATAGCTGACGACGATCTTGAAACGGACGATCCGTCACTTAATTCGATTGCACCGGGGTTCTACTCCGCGGGGTCAACTAATGAACTTGACCCTTTATACGATGAGGCAGACTTCACCTTTAACACCGAAATGTCAGCCGATATTGAAGAGTTCGCATTAGATGATGAAGAGTCGAATGACGCTGATTCAGAATCTAACGCTGACGCTGACGCTGACGCTGACGCTGACGCTGACGCTAATTCGAACTCGGATGAGCCTCATGAATCAATGTCTGAAGATTCGGAATCACCCATGGTGGGTGAGTTAGTTGATATCGGAGAAATTGAAGAACGATCGGGCAACGTTGCCGATTCAGAATTGAGTGTGTCGCATTACGATTTAACTCAAGGGGGATTATCAAGCGCATTGGTGCGAGAAGACCCTAAAGAAAAAATAGACGACTCGCCATCTCCCGTGCGCGACTATGAATCGAATGTCGAGGTTCATCAAGAGACGGGATTTGCTAAGGTTAGAAAGACAGTACGCCGATGGACAGGACGCGCCGTATCCTGGCTAAAACGTTTCGTTGGATTCTAACTAAACCGGTTCTAACTATTCAGTGATTCGCTGAATGCCCCGTGTCTACATTGAGCGTATCTATGAAAAGCAGCATGGGTTTAACCAATTGGGTTTTACTTCTAGCCTTGTCAGTCCTCTGGGGTGGATCGTTCTTTTTCGTTGAAGTTGCGTTAAACGAACTCAGTACATTGACCTTGGTTTTCTTTCGAGTAGCTATCGCAGCGCTTGTACTTTGGTCAGTCGTTTTCGTGTTTAAAATTCCAAAGCCGGGCTCTTTGTCAGCTTGGATGGCTCTACTGATTATGGGCGTGCTAAACAACGTCATTCCGTTTTCATTGATTGTGTGGGGACAGCAATCCATCTCCTCTGGCCTCGCTTCAATTTTGAATGCAACAACGCCTCTCTTCGGTGTACTAATCGCAGGCATTCTTCTAACCGATGAGCGACTTACGACACCCAAAATCGTTGGTGTGGTTTTCGGTTTTGTCGGTACTGCATACATGCTAGGAATAGGTGCATTACAGGAGATTGGTGATAGCCTGATTCCTCAGCTTGCCGTTATTGGGGCAGCCATCAGTTATGGTTTCGCTGGTGTTTTTGGCCGTCGATTCAAGGCAATGGGCGTGCATCCGATTACCACGGCCGCTGGTCAGGTGACAGGCTCTGCCTTATTGCTTCTGCCTATTACACTCATTATCGATCAGCCGTTTTCTCAGTCCTTTCCATCCTCTTCCGTGTGGTTATCGATGATGGGATTGGCAGTCTTCTCTACAGCATTAGCCTACATTTTATATTTCCAGATTCTGTCATCTGCCGGCGCGGTTAATTTATTACTGGTGACCTTTTTAATTCCCGTATCAGCCATTCTTTTGGGTTATGTGTTTTTGGGGGAACGTCTGTTTACACAGCATTTTATCGGTATGGGCTTAATCGGCCTGGGCTTACTGGTCATCGATGGTCGAGCCTTGCGGTTTATAAAAAAGGCTTAGGCCATATCCGCTAGGCTTTGGGTATAACGCTTAATGGTGTTTACCGACGCTTCGTGCATATTTTCACCATTGCTGTAGGCTTTATGCCACTCAACAATCTCTTCAAGGCAGCGGGCGAGTTCCCACCCAGAAGACCAGCCAAGTAATTCTCTGGCTTTGGAGCAATCAAGTTTTAGCTGCTGCGCCTCATGCGGGTGTTGGTTATCATCACTACTCCAACTTGTGTCCTTACCAAACTGTTTGATTAATTGTTCTGTGATCCACCAGACTGGCCGCGCGTCATGATCTGGCGGGCCGAAGTTCCAGGCGCTAGACCAGCTTTGAGAATCATCGATCATGCGCTCTGCCAGCATCAAATAGCCGGCTAATGGTTCGAGAACATGTTGCCAGGGCCTGACAGCATTCGGATTTCTCAGTTGAATCGCGTTTCCTTTTTCAACAGCATTAACAATGTCGGGAATGAGCCTGTCTTGCGACCAATCTCCACCGCCGATAACATTGCCAGCTCGCGCAGTGGCGATCGCACACGGATGACCCTCGGATGCCGTCTGACTCATAAATGATAATCGCCAAGCCTGTGCGACGAGCTCTGCGCAGGCTTTACTGGCACTGTAAGGATCGTGGCCTCCCAGTGCATCGTTTTCCCGGTATCCCCAGAGCCACTCTTGGTTTTCATAACACTTGTCGCTCGTGACCACGACAACCGCTTTGACACTATCCGATGTCCTAGCGGCCTCCAGCAGATTAACAGTTCCCATGACATTCACCTCCATGGTCGCAGCAGGATGCTTGAACGATTCTCGAACAATCGGTTGCGCCGCCAGATGGAAAATGATTTCAGGTTCTGCACTCTTAACGCATTCGTTGAGCGCTGATGCGTCTCGAATATCGTTTATGGTCGAGTGAATGTTCTGTTCAAGCAAAGCGCTTTCGTACAGGTTTGGAGAACTTAAGGGTGATAGAGCATAGCCGTGAACTTCCGCACCCAGTTGCGTTAACCAGAGTGCAAGCCAACTACCTTTGAAGCCTGTGTGCCCGGTTATCAATACCGAACGGCCTTGCCAGAACGTTGGACTAATCAATTGTCCTCTCCGGATTTTGGAGGAGGGGCCACTGTGCATCTTTATCCGATATATGTGCAACGGATAGCGGCCATACAAGATTTAATGAAG
>CAZCKD010000278.1:0-3975 GCA_964498925.1 uncultured Granulosicoccaceae bacterium | reverse complement strand
AGTAACAAAATCATATCGTTTATCTCTTTAGATCGAACTTAAGCACCCTTCTCGGAATTAGGGCCTGCAGACATAAACTGATTAAACTCTTCCTGATCAGCGCGTCGCTTTGCATTCATTCTGAACTCTGTAAAACGAGTAGAGCGGGATTTAATTTCTTCCTTGATTTCCCGAATGCGATCGTATTGAGTTTGTTGATATTCGTTAAACACAACATTGTCTACAGCTTCAGCTGAGCTTCCATCGTGACCGAACATTCGCGCCCATTGCTCTCGAATGGCACCGGGTAGTTCCTGCACTTGACGGCCAGACATAATCCAGAACAGAACAACCAGTCCAACCGGCCAGAAGAAGACAAACCCGACAACCATGGCGGCGATGTTGATTCCCGACCATTTTGCGCTTCGTCCAACTCCTTTACCGAACGCTCCTGAGCAACGTGACCAGGATTTATAACCGTTGTGTTCAACTGTGTTTGCATGTGATGAAGACATTTATTACCTCTTTGTTATCAGTTACCCGTTGAAGCGTCAGGTAAAAACCAGTGTTTTGCCGATCTTGCCGCGCTTCAGAAACAAGCCAATGTAAACACTGTTCACATACTATAGCGGATAACTTAGACCATTTTCAAGCAAAATCGAAAAAAAGTGAACAATGATCACATGGACCTCGTAAGATAGCCCTATGACTGAGCCCAAAAAGAAGAGCAAAGGAAGCTATCACCACGGCAATTTGGCGGATTCGCTCCTAGATGCGGTTGATGATCTCGCCAGCCAATTCGGCTTAGAGGCAGTGACGCTGCGCGCCTGTGCCAAAAAGGTCGGTGTTTCGCCTTCATCCGCCTTTCGACACTACACCGACAAGCGAGATCTCCTGACCGCATTTGCCAGACGGGCACTCAACCGACTGTCCTCAGAACTCTCGCAAGCAAATGAGCGCGCAACGGACGAAAACCGCGATGCCTTAGTGTCTGTCGGCCTAGCGTATATACAGTTCGCCATTGATAATCCAGCGTTTTTTAGAGCTATGTGGAATGAAGAGACGCTTTACACCTCTGACGAGCACTACGTACTCGCTTCCCAACAGCTCAGCGATCACTTGAAACGTGGGTTTGCAGATGCCATTGTCGATACAGACCCATCAGCGTTAAGTACAGAAGAATTGCTAGCCTGGTCATCGGTACACGGTTTAGCCAATCTCTTCGTTGATGGACCCATTGGTAAGAATTTAGACAGACAGGAGAAACTGGACTTGGCAACCGACATGCTCAAAGTGCTAAAACCGGCCTTCTCCGGCATGCCATTGTCCGGTACGACGGGAAGTTAAAACGCCATAGTGGATACGCTGTCCACCCGCTAATTCATTCGGAACTCATACGATGTGCGTTCCTACCAAAGAGGTACATTCATGTCCATCCGCTCGGTAAAGTCAGAATCAACAGCACGTCCTACGATGGAAGGCGCAGGAGTTCATTTGCATCGGGTTTTTGGGTTTGGGGATCCATCCCTAACTGATCCATTCCTGATGATGGACGACTTTAGAAACGACGACCCGAGTCAGTACGCAGCAGGATTTCCATGGCACCCGCATCGCGGTATCGAAACCATTACTTATGTCTTAGCAGGTTCGGTCGAACATGCAGATAGCTTAGGAAACACCGGAGAACTTGGGCCGGGCTCCGTTCAGTGGATGACGGCAGGGAGTGGCATTCTTCACCAGGAGATGCCCAAGGGCGATACGGAAGGACGGATGCACGGCTTCCAACTCTGGGCAAATCTTCCATCATCGTTAAAGATGTGCAAACCACGTTATCAAGATATCAGTGGAGCAGATGTCCCAGAACTGCAGGATGACGATGGTTCTATCATTCGCGTTGTTATCGGAGACTGGCGAGGAAAGCTAGGCCCTATCGATGGCATCGCCGCTGAGCCACAATATCTCGATGTGAGCGTCCCAGCTAACACGCGCAAGGTCATTCCCATAGATGCCTATAAGAATGCGTTTGCTTATGTTTTTAGCGGCAGCGCCAGCTTCAAGAATTCTTCTGCTCCCATTGGTATCCAGTTGGAAAAGGAAATCAACGGGGAAGAAATTTTCATGAGAGACAGATCCGGTAACAGAACCTTGGTTCTATTTGATACCGGAAACGAGATCGTTGTAGAAACACGAGACGAATCTGTACGCTTCCTGTTGATCTCTGGAAAGGCACTGAACGAACCGGTTGCCTGGCATGGTCCCATCGTCATGAACACACAACAGGAAATACAACAGGCCTTAAGAGATCTGAACGACGGCAGCTTTATCAAGGATTCCGCGCGTTAACGCTTAGCCTTTCAATTACCGCCGCTACTCAGTCTATCGTTCCTGACGTACTCGTAAAATCAAACGGCCATTGCTATGGCCGTTCATCGGAACTTATGCCTGTTGGCCTGGGTCTTCTACGTTCACAGTTGTGTGCTGCTTTCGCTCAGCTTCCATCAATGCTGTTAACAAACCGTTGATGCGGCTGTAGTGGCGAGGTCCCTTAGACTTCAACCAATCCATAACTTCACGGTTCAAGCGAATCTTCGCATCGATTTTCGGAACGTATCCAGAACCCTGACGAGGTCTGCCAATCACAGATGTTGCAACAACATCATTGGCTCTCTCGAAAAGATCATCCAACGCTATAACTTCATTTTCACTAGGGTTTTCTAACATCCCGTATCTCCACGGTGCTTAAAGTCTAAATCTGACGAAACGAAGTGGATGCATAAACACTCGCCGGCCAGCGCCATTAATTTCGAGACTGAGTTTATCCAACTGAAAATCGAAGAATGACGGACGGTACTCACAATTGGGCAGCGATTAAAAATCAACCACTCAGTTCATGACGTAGGTAGCACTCTTAGAACTGAGGGAAAGTCCTCGGAGATCATTATAAGGGTGGCGTCTTTTGTTAAAACGCGGACTGCGTCTCAGAACGAGACGACAAGAGGGGTAATAAAAACGTGAACTACGTTTGAAAGAAGAACGTGACAAGCATGAAGATTGGTCGTATTACGTTTTTAATACGGTAGTAATACGTTCGATACACTGACATCGAACAGTTGTTCTACGTTCTTATTAGCGGTTCAACCAAGCGTTGAAGCTTAGATGGGGTGTATCGAAAATCGGAAAGGTTCCATTCCTCACCCACGAACTGATCGATACTTTGAGACGAGCTTGCAGCAACGCACACTCGTCTAACGCCGGAGTCAAAACCTCTTTTTATGGCGTAAGCCAACATGAATTGACTGATTTGTCTTTCGGTTAATGCCTGGGTGAACGCTTCTTGAAACAAGATTAGATAACCACGCCACAAAAAATAATGCTGAACACCGACAATTTCCGAGTCGATTTTTATCGTTATTTGCCACAAGTGGTCTGAAGCAAAATGATTCTTAGCCATACCGCTAAGAAAGCGATCAGTCTTTTCACTGGCATCGGTCGTTTTAGATTTTTTGGTTGGTGCAGGGTTTACCAGTTGAGACATCGCTGATTGGGCGATGGCAAAATCTTCTTTGGTTGAAGTAATGGATATCTCACAATGCCCCAACTCGTTCAAACTCTGGCTCAACGCTTTTAATTGAGCAGCCCGTGAAACATCGCCTTCCTGACGATACTCAGCCCAGCTTAACGGTAAGGTTTTTTGAGCAATTGATCCGAGTTGCTCGCGAAAGACAATACCGGTACCGCTCAGTTGTTGATTACGTAAGCTTTGCGCAAAACTCGAGCTTGCCGATAGATTTTCAATACTGAGCACCTGCCAGCCTTTCATCTGAGGGATAAATTCAATGACTAATTCTTCAGCCACTTTTCTATAACGCGGCTGCGCAATGATTCCGTAGTGTGGTGTTATCAAGCCGGAAACTTCACCCATGAAAGACAGGGTGTTTATCGTCACTAAAGGCATAGGTTTTTGAGCTGTGATAATCATAGGTGCAATAGCAACGA
>CAZCKD010000277.1:0-3980 GCA_964498925.1 uncultured Granulosicoccaceae bacterium | reverse complement strand
CTCGCGACATCGTCCTGCTGCGTGATACCGTTGGTGACGATATCTCTATCAAAGCTATTCAACGCATCTTGTATTAATTTTGATGTGTCATCGCTGGATGCCATGCTGCCATCGATGGTCAAGATGTTGTCGAACACACGAATATTTAGACTGGGTTTGTTCTTCGCTGATCGTTGCGTCACGGTCGCATCGAGCATAGCGAGTTGCTCGTTATTGAGAGAATCACTGGATTGATTCTGGCTGGAGCTGTTCTGGTCGGCCAGTGCCGCAATCGTCGATGATGTTGATGCTGCTTCTTGATCCGCGAGTTCAGCCAACTCGGCATCAGACAAGATTTTGGCTGTTACAGGTGCAGCTGTGTTTTCCGCTGGTAGTTCAGAGGCAAGGGTGTCCGCTGTCTCAGAAATTAATGGCGTATCGGTGGGAATTGGTGTGGCGTTATTGGAAGACGCTTCTATAATTACAAGTTCATTAACGATAGTGCCCACGCCGATAGTATTGTTGGCGGCGGCAATAACAGCTTGCGCATTCTCGGCGTCGTTCATTTCTCCAGAAATGGTGACGGCTCGGCCGCGGGTTGATACTAGGACTGGGTCAGCATTGAAAGCGCTGATGGATTCTTGAACTGCGGTTTGAAGTTTGGCTTCAAATCTGGGCAGGGCGTAGTTTAGACCTGCCCACGCGATACTGATTACGCCGACAAGCCAGACGAGAATCCAGACGAGTGCAGAACCTCTTCCTTGGGTTTGTTTTGCCTGGTTTTTCACAGTCTTCAAGTTGTTCGATGGATGTTATTTTTAAGTGCCAGCAGCGTCATTATACAGACTGTCTGGCGCACGATAGCGCTGGATTTTTGGCGCTTTGAGCACTGGAAATCAGTCAATTTGCTAAATATTCTGTACGATCGGGAATTCCCGAATAAACAAGAGCTTCACATGTCCATCAGAGGGATATTCGCTGGTGTTTTAATGGCAGTCGTAGGCTGTCTGGCCGCGTCTAGCAGTTATGCGCAGAGCCAAAACGTGCTCAAAGAGTGCGTTGCCGTGTCGTCAGTGGCCGATGACATCCATCTTTGCATGGATAATTATCTGGATTTGATGGATGACAACATTAACGGAATGGCCAGTTTCCTGGCGCAATCGCTCTCGGGAGAGGCGCTATCAGGGCTGCAGCGCTCGCAGAGGGCATTTGGTGAATATCGCCGCCAGAACTGTCTTTGGTATTTAGAATTCTCTTCACCGAGAGATCAAGCAGAACTTATTGCTAAAAATTGTCTAGCGACAATGTCTCGTCAGCGCTGGCAGGAGCTTCAGGCGCTGTTAGGTGAAAACGAAGAAACATCGAGATCTTTAACCGGCTTTTATGTTTACGGGCCCGGAAGAAATTCATTTCAGCAATGTGGCTCAGATGAGCGTTACTGGTTGGAAGGCGATCCGAGTGTTGTTAACGATGCGCAGCAACTTTATCTGTCTCTGGCAACCAGTGAATTTCAAGTGTTGCATGCCGTTTTTAAAGGGACACTGAATACCGCAACCGAAATTCCTGATGAGCATGTTGGTGTCGTAAGAATCGATACGCTGGTCGATATGAGTATCCCGAGTGACTCAGACTGTAAATTGCCAACATCGCAATCGGCATTCGAGTTGGCGGCAGAGGTTGATGAAAGAGCACTCTCATTGCCAACAGACTTAGAAGTAGAAAGCGACCAAGACGAACCTCAGCAGCAACTCATTGCCTATTTTGGCGATTGGTTGGTTGACTGCACGGAGAACAACGGGAAGCGATCATGTGATCTAAAGGTTGAACTGGAACCTACCTTGGTAAAAGCTGATAGCAACGATGCTGGAACACTTGTCGCCGTTCGTGAAAAAGGAGGCTCAACACGTTTAGAACTCATCTTTCCTAACAGGGAGATAGATACACCTTCGCGTATTCGTTGGCGCATTGATGCGTTTGCTTTCGGTGATCTAGTAGGAACCAGTGTATTGGTTGATGAGTTAGCGGCAAGACAACTCGTTAACGACAAAGCGTTAGTAGAAAAAGAAATTCTGCCATTGATGATAGAAGGGGTTGAGCTGTCTATCGAAGTGCTTGAGTCCATCGATGACATTGCTGGTGAAGAATTCCTAGGATCATTAAACGGTTTAACTCGTGCGCTTGGCTTTGCTGACGAGTTTGTTCGAGACAGTACTGAATAACGCTGATCTGTCGAATACAGCAATGAGTAGCAGTGAACGTAGTGGCGGCCGCGTCTGCGACCGCGTCTGGATATTTACCGGCGGTGATTTTTCCAGTGATCAATTAGCGTCTATCAATATCCATGCTGACGATTTTATTGTCTGCGTCGATTCCGGTGTAGAGGCATGCTTAAGTGTTGGCTTAAGTCCCGATTTGTTGGTCGGTGACTTTGATAGTGCGTCGCCGCAAATTCTTAAAGACAAACGGTTAGCTGACGTTCCACGGCACGAGTTCCCATCCGAGAAAGCATCAAGTGATTTAGAACTTGCATTGCAGATCGTGGAAGAGCGTTCACCGTCATTAGTAACGGTGCTTGGGGTGTCAGGCGGGCGCACGGATCATATGTTGTTTAACTGGCATCTTATTGCCAGGCGCAACTGGACATTCGATCGGCAGATTATCGATGACACCACGCATACCTATGTACTTGAGGGTAAGAGCGAAATTGTTCTCCAATCTTCGTTGGATACACAGGTCAGTCTACTCGCTATAAATGAAAGCCTTGGTGTGACAACTTCGGGATTGTATTATCCGTTAGTGGATGCCCGCATTGAGCCAGGTAGCACGCTGGGCTTGAGTAATATTGTGAAGGCTGAGCAATTCGGTGTGAAAATAAACGAAGGCACTTTGCTCGTTATGATGGAACGTAAAAATAAATCCGGGGGAAAGCGGTGAAAAATGTCGATTTTAGAAGTGATACGGTGACTCGGCCCAGTGCTTCCATGCGCGAGGCGATGCTGGCCGCTGATGTTGGTGATGATGTTTACGGTGACGATCCATCAGTTAATGATTTGCAGGAATTTGCTGCAGATTTACTTGGCCATGAGAGCAGTTTGTTTTTGCCTACCGGTACGCAATCGAATTTAGTTGCACTGTTGACCCACTGTCAGCGGGGCGATGAATACATCGTAGGTGCTGATGCACATACGTATAAATATGAAGGCGGGGGTGCAGCAGCTCTTGGTGGTATACAGCCTCAACCTGTGGCATTTGGCGATAACGGCGAGCTGGATTTAACCGCTGTAAAAGCACTCATAAAAGAAGACGATTTCCACTTTGCCCGTACCCGGCTTCTTTGTCTTGAGAACACGCAGCATGGTCGCGTGCAAACCCTAGAGTACATGCAAACCGCCAAATCTTTCACTGAAGACCATGGGCTACTTCTTCATCTGGATGGTGCCCGTATGGGGAATGCCGCTGTCTCTCTAAAAGCCGGCTTAAAAGACGTCGGGCAGTGTTTTGATACCGTCTCTCTTTGTTTGTCTAAAGGGTTGGGTGCGCCCGTTGGTTCACTACTTTTCGGCTCTCGGGCATTCATAGATGAGGCGCGACGCTGGCGTAAAGTAACTGGAGGCGGAATGCGGCAGGCTGGTATTCTGGCTGCAGCAGGGAAGATCGCATTAACGGAAGGTCTAGCGGGTTTATCAAACGATCATGAGAATGCCCAATACCTTGAAGAGCAACTGGCCGGAATGAATGGTGTTCGAGTTCGTCAAGGTTGGACGCAAACTAATATGGTTTGGCTAGAGTTCGATGATGAATGTGGTGAATCCCTATCGGCATCAGCGAAGTCTGCGGGCGTATTGTTATCTGCCTATGGAAAATCCTCTCGAATAGTCATGCATCGAGATGTAGATAGAAGTGCTATTGACAAACTCGTATCGGTGCTCGGAGAATTCTTTAACGCTTAACGCTTAACGCTTAACGCTTAACGCTTAACGCTTAACGCTTAACGCTTAACG
>CAZCKD010000276.1:0-4001 GCA_964498925.1 uncultured Granulosicoccaceae bacterium | reverse complement strand
CCGGACGCACAATGACCACACAGCCTTGCTCTCGATTGATGCCACGCATAGCGAAGATATCGTCACCGGATTTCAGATAAGAGCAAAACACCTTCTCATAGTCTATCAACCCGAAGCTGCCTTTTTTTGGTAGAAGCAAAGAGGGTAAAGTACTCAGCTCTACTTCACGTGCTGAGCGTTGATACACTGCCCTTAGATCCAAAAAGAAGTCGATATCGTCGCCATCGCGAGAATGGGTATTAATTGGAGACAATGTATCGTGCTCCAAATAATCACATAATTCGTTTAGCGTTTTATCATTTTCAGGGGAGAAAGCGAACAATGTCCATCGATGCCCTGTTTCAATAACGTGCCCGAGCTGTAGAGGCATGCTATCAGCCAATCTAATAACAGGGGCAGAATGAAATCGTTTTCCTATGGGATAGCCTTCAGCCAGATGCTGATGCGTTGTGTGTCCAGTAATACGAGACGGTCCGTAATGGATTGTCAAACCACTGGTATATTCAAGGTTTCGAGTAAATTCGCGTTGAAACTTCGGTATGGGGTTTTCGGTATCTTCTTCCGGCGGCGCGCCAATGACTCGAGCCCACTTATGATCAAATTCAATCAGCGCTTCCGCAGCAGCCCGTCGTTCTTCTGAATAGGTTTTCAGCAGTGACGTATCGGCTCGTCCGGTGAGTACAGAAATCAACTTCCAACCCAGGTTAAAAGTATCTCCCATCGAGACGTTCATGCCCTGCCCGGCCTTGGGGCTGTGGGTATGGCAAGCATCTCCAGCAATAAAAACGCGCGGCGCTCTGTCGTCATTCGAGTCTATCGGTACGTCGTCGAATTTGTCAGTTATCCGGTGCCCAATTTCGTAGATCGACCACCAAACGACATCTTTAACATCGAAGTCATACGGGTGAAGAATTGCCCGCGCTTTCGCGATGATGTCTTCTATTCCCAGCCCGCGATCGTTAGCACGCTCGCTCTCACCCAGCGCCTCTAACTCAACATAGTAACGCACCAAATAGCCACCTTCGCGAGGCAGGATCAACAGGTTTCCACAACTAGATTGGACTACGCATTTCATCCGAACATCGGGGAAATCAGTGACGGCGAGAACGTCCATGACTCCCCAGGCTTGATGGGCAGCATCACCATGCAATGTACCACCGATGGATTTTCGTACGGCAGAGCGCGCACCGTCGCAACCAACGACATAGCGTGCTTGCACCACATTAGGTGGAAAATCGCTGTCGTTATCAGTGCGTTGTAAAGTGACCGTTACCGGATAATCGCTTGCTATGGTATCAATGTTTAGATCTGCGAGTTCCAGGCTGTAGTCGGGCTCTAACCGTGACGCCGAATTCTGCATAACATCAAGAAAATAGTCATGAACTCGGGCCTGATTCAGCAAAACATGCGGCATCTCGGTCATGCCATCTGCGACGTCTTGTACTTGACCTGCCCGATGGATCTGTTCCGGTTGTTGCGGGTCGGGTTTCCAAAATGTGGTTTCATTGATCCACAGGGCTTCACGTTTTACTTTTGATGCAAAGCCAAACGCCTGAAACATTTCCATTGAACGCACGCTTAAGCCATCGGCTTGGCCTTTCTCCATGCGCCCAGCCTTGGAGTCGACGATCATGGTTGAAATCTGTGGGTATTTAGCAAGTTGTGCCGCCAAGCACAAACCGGCAGGACCGCAACCGACGATGAGCACATCAACTTTTTTCGGTAATCCATTGGCTCTATTTATTCGTGCTGGATTATCTGCCGGCGCAAAGACATCGGGATCTCCCGATTCGAAACCGTTCAGGTGATATTGCAAGTGACGGCCTCCTCTGATGTAAAGCTGCAATTCATGGCGTGTTTTCCATCGCGGCTTGCTTACATACTCGTTCAATTCGCTGCGGATTCGGGTGCCGATGTGCGTTCTCAGAGAGCCGCTCCCTTACAATCGACAACGTTGCTTCGATCGTTGTTTGCATATACTGATGTGCATAGCGTTCGGCACTATCAGCGGCGGCGACTAACTGTTGAAATTCCGTCCAGACTTCCTCAGCCTTAGTTAATGCTTCACTGGGGCTGCGATCGATCGCGGCCTTTAAAAATGCCTGGAAGGCATCTCCTGCTGTCGATCGAGCAAGCCTAGTGGCGAGGGCGCGCTCGTGAATACCGTTTGCACCTTCATAAATGGCGGTAATTCTTGCGTCACGATAGGTTTGTTCAATTCTATATTCCCGTAAATAACCATAGCCACCTAGCACTTGCATGCCCAGTTCTGCGGCACGTATACCTGACTGGCTGCAATACACCTTGGCTACAGGTGTGAGAAATTCTGCCAGCTCAACGTCACCTTTTTGCAGTGCCACCGCAGCTAGATGGGCAACACCACGGCTCGACAGCGCAAGCCAGTCAATTTCATCAAGCATGCGACGCACATCCTCATGCTGATCAAGCGTGGCCGGCTGACCTTCTTTGTTTCGCCCTTGCACTCGCTGCACCGCGTAAGTGTTGGCTATGTCATACGCACGTGCTGCATGTGCCACACCTTGAAGGGCGACATCGATACGGGCATGGTTCATCATGGTGAACATAGCTGCCAAACCACGGCCTTCTTCACCGATAAGCTCAGCCTCGGCTTGATCAAAAATCAAATGGCAGGTGGGTGAGGCATGCAAGCCCATTTTTTCTTCAAGTCTCGCTACCGATATGCCGTTCGGTTCGCCGCTTGTCTTTGTTGACGGGCAAAGAAACAATGACAACCCTTTAAGACGTTCTTCAGACGTCCTGGCTAGCACCATATGCAATCGGGAATCGCTTAGATTCTGATCTCCTCCAGAGATAAATATTTTCTCCCCATCGATAGACCAGTGCTCGTCAACTCTTGTGGCTTTGCACTGTACGCGCGATAAATCTGAACCCGCCGCAGGTTCAGTAAGACACATGCTGGCAATCATGCTTCCTGACGTCAATTTTGGTACGTAGGTATTTTTTTGTGCGTCGCTACCAAAGCGCAGTATCGTTCGTACGGCACCAGGAACCAACCCCACTACCATTTGGAAACTGTGGTTAGCGCCTGAAAAAATCTCCGACGTAATGGCTTGCGTCAATTCTGATAATCCCTGACCACCAAATTCAACGGGTGCACACATACCCGGCCAACCTTGATCGGCATAGTCTCGATAAGCTTCTGCAAATCCATCGGGCATGAACACGCGACCATCTTTTATAAAACACCCCTGGCGATCTCCAGGTTCATCAAGTGGTGCAATTTCGCTTTCCGCGAAGCCTGCGAAATAACCGGCTATTTCTGCAGCTTCGGCGGCATCCCATTTGGCAATTTCTTCCGCACCGGCGACGTAGTTCAGTGAGAATAGAATATCGTCAATAGGCGCTGTAAACGGCTTCATTTGCCCTTAACTCAATCCCAGCAGACGCGCTGCGTTGTTTTTAATGATGTCTTCACGCAGTTCATCTTTAATAGCGATGTTTTCAAAATCCGATAGCCACCGCTCAGGAGTGATCATTGGCCAGTCAGATCCGAACAACACTTTTTTCCGCAATATTGAATTGCAATAACGCACAAGAATATCCGGAAAATATTTTGGCGACCAACCAGAAAGGTCGATATAAACGTTAGGCTTGTGCTGGGCTACCGCGAGTGCTTCCTCCTGCCAGGGAAAGGAGGGGTGCGCAAGAATTATTTTAAGATCTGGAAAGTCAACGGCAACATCGTCCATCGTCATCGGGTTGGAATATTTAAGTCTCATGCCATTACCACCCGGCATACCTGAA
The DNA here is from genome assembly GCA_964498925.1 of uncultured Granulosicoccaceae bacterium. GTDB lineage: Bacteria > Pseudomonadota > Gammaproteobacteria > Granulosicoccales > Granulosicoccaceae > Granulosicoccus. Next base: position 215 of record CAZCKD010000276.1, on the reverse strand, counting down.
CCAACACCGGTCTGTCCGGTGTGAAACAGGGCTATGCAGCCCTCTTCTTCAAGCACCTCATAAAGTGGGTAGGCCATACGATCATTGGCGAAAAAGCCTTGCATGGTTGGGTGAAATTTAAAACCCTTAACACCGTATTCGCGTATCAGCCTTCGCGCTTCACGCACTCCCATTTTTCCTTTCCACGGATCAATCGATGCAAATTGAATCAATAC
>CAZCKD010000275.1:0-4013 GCA_964498925.1 uncultured Granulosicoccaceae bacterium | reverse complement strand
GGCAAACTACCGAATATTCCCAGTACCGCCCAAAACAACACAACAACCAGAAAACCATCGCGCAAACGTAAGTTTCCGACGTGATTACGAACTGGTAGATAAAGCACAAGCCCGGTAATGAGCGTGGTGACAAACGCACCGATAAACGGACGAATGGCATTGGCCGGATCACCCGATACCAATCCAATAACCAGTGGCGGTACGAGTGTGAAACTAAACAGTGAGAGCAGAATGCCGACGACACGCTGAACGACTTTTATCTGGATAGGAATAGCAAACATGCTGATCAGGTTCTACACAAACGTGATTCCGACCTGGAATAATTTTTCCACGTCAGCAATCTGCTTCTTGTTGGTCACAAGGACAATGAGATGATCTTCAGGTTCGATCACCAAATCGTGATGCGCAACCATCACCTCTTCGCCTCTAACCACAACACCGATACTGGCGCTTGACGGTAATTCTATTTCGCTGATAGCACGACCCACCAACACTGATGTTTCAGGATCTCCGTGTGCAATCCCTTCCAAGGCCTCAGCAGATCCACGACGTAAAGAATGCACAGCAACTACGTCACCTCGACGAATCAATGTCAGCAATGCACCGATCGTTATTTGTTGAGGCGATATAGCAACATCGATGATATCGCGCTCCACTAAATCGACGTACGCAGGTCGATTTATCAATGACATGATTTTGCGCGCGCCCATGCGCTTCGCCAGCATAGCAGACAGAATATTAGCTTCATCATCGTTGGTTAATGCACAGAAAACATCCATCTCTTGAATGTTTTCATTGATCAACATTTCCTGATTCGCAGCATCACCATGCAACACCATTGCATCGTTCAGAGTGGAGGCAAGCACTTCGGCTCTCTCTTCGCGCGATTCAATGATCTTGACCCGGTACAGCGTTTCCAGCTTTCTCGCCAGAAGCAATCCAATATTTCCGCCACCGGCAATCATGACGCGCCTACACGGCATATCTTCATGATGAAATTGCTGCATCACCGTACCCGTGTGTGTGCGAATTCCCATAAAGAAAACGATGTCTTCAGCCAGAATGACCGTTGTGCCTTTTGGAATGATGACCTCGTCACCGCGATAGATCGCCATTACCCGGGTTTCGATATCACCCAAAAGCCCCGTCAGCACAGCCAATTCTTGACCGGCCATCGGTGCTCCGGACTGCACCTCAACACCGACTAACCGGACCTGATCACGGGCGAAATCCACCACCTGGATAGCACCGGGGTGTTCTATGATGCGTTGTATATGATCTGTGACTAGTTGCTCTGGACTGATGATGACATCGATTGGAATATTGTCATTATCAAACAGGTTTTTTTCTCGCATGTATTCAGCTGAACGAATACGTGCAATCTTTGCCGGCGTCCTGAACAAGGTATAGGCAATTTGTATAGCAACAATGTTGGTTTCGTCAGAGTCAGTTGCCGCGATGATCATATCGGCATCTTCTGCACCAGCCAATCGCAGAATTTCCGGATACGAGGCTGGCCCGTTTACTGTTCGTAAATCAGAATTGTTTTCCAGCTCTTCTAAAATGGCAGCGTCGGTATCGACCACCGTCACTTCATTATCTTCAAGAGCCAGATTGCGCGCCACAGTCACGCCCACTTGACCCGCACCAAGTACGATAATTTTCATGTATCAATAACCGGCAGGGAAAACGGCTGAAAACGGATGAGCTAAAGGCAACATTTTATTCACGTGCCTTATCCAGATCGATATCAAGGCTACGCAGTTTACGATAAAGATGCGTGCGTTCCATGCCTACGTGCTTCGCCAAATCGCCGATGTTACCTGAAGATTCTGCTAAACAACGCAGTAGATACTGCCGTTCAAACTCTGCTCGCGCTTCACGCAGCGGTAGATCATGTCGTAGTGACAGCGTTGTGTCGTTGTTGTGCACGATGCCTAATACACGATCAATTTCAGGAACCTCAATCTCCGCAGGCCCGCCGAGCAAAAGAATTCGCTGAACAAGATTTTTAAGTTCAAGCAGATTGCCCGGCCATTCCAGATTTCGTAATCTGTTTTGAGCTGCCACGCTGAAGTGCCGATAAGCCAGACCTTCCTCTTCGACATGCCAATTCACCAGCCCTTCTAACAAAGCGGGGATATCTTCAGGATGTTCTCTCAAAGGTTGAATGGTCAGCGTCTCACTGCACAGTAGTCGCGCTAACGATGCATCTAACATGCCCTGACGGGTGGGGATTGAGAGATCGTTTCTGGAGGACGCTACGAGGCGACAACGGAATGGCACCCGTGTCTCTCCACCGGCGCGGATAAACCCTTGTTGCTCAATGGCTTGGCGCAAACACTGTTGTGCACTGGGCGGCAGCAGTTCGACATCGTTAAGAAACAGTGTTCCACCGGCTGCAGATTCCAGATAACCCGTGCTGACAGCCCCGTTAGACTCATCACCGTAGAGCTCACGTGCCGCATTCACTGACGACAATGTGTCACAACGCAATTGAATAAAACGGCCGGAAAGTTCGGGATTCTGATCATGCGCACTTTGTGCAAATAAAACGCGGCCACTGCCCGACTCCCCTATCAGCAGTAACGAATCGGTTCGAACAGATTGAGCGGCGAGCTGATCTTTCAACTCTTTGATGTATTCACTGACTCCCAGCAACAATGGCAGGCGCTTTACCGGCGCCGATACAACGGACTGACTGCTATCGTCCGAGACGATATGTTCTGTCAGCGCTTTTTCCACTGTCAGTAGCAGTTTGGCTAACGAAACCGGCTTTTCTATGAAGTCCACAGCCCCATGTCGTGTCGCTTCGACAGCCGTTTCTACAGTGCCATGACCCGAAATCATGATGACCGGGAAGTCGATTAAGCCTGCACTCTTCCAAGATTTGAGAAGACTGACACCGTCCATATCCGGCATCCAGATATCCAACAGAACCAAATCCGGTTTGTACTCCTGAACAAACGTTTGAGCAGCAGCAGCATTGTCGGCCGTTGAGACCGTATAACCTTCGTCCTCGAGAATTTCTTGCAACAAGCCTCTGATATCAGGCTCATCATCTACAACCAGTACGGTACGTTCACTCATGCTGCATCTCCTCGAAGTTGCAGTGGCGATGGATAGGGGAGGCTAATTATGACGGTAGCGCCGCCATCTGGGCAATTTTCCGCCTTAATCTTTCCATTGTGCTCTTCAACTATTTTTTTAACAATTGCCAAACCCAATCCTGTTCCTTTCGGCTTCGACGTCACATAAGGCTCAAACAATCGGTCCAGCAGCTCTACCGGAAATCCCGGTCCCTTGTCCTCGGCTCGAATTTCGAGAACATTGTGCAACGCATTACGCCTAAGCTGCGTCTTGATATGAACGACTTGTTCTCGTTGACCTTGTTGGGCTTCTAGAGAGTTCTTAATAAGATTGTGCAAAAGTTGACGCATGCGAGGCACATCCACCGGAATTTCCGGAGCATCTGAATCCAATGTCAGTTCCACACTGATATGCGCATCAGGATCTCGATACAACACGGCGACGTCTTTCATCAGCGTGTTGATACACGTACTGGAAAGCGTCAAATTGGGTGTTGAGGCGTAGTCAGCAAATGCGTTCACCATCGATTTGAGAGAGTCCACCTGATTTTCTATGGTGTGGGTCAATCGATCAAGAAGCTCAAAATCACTACCGTCTAATTTCTTTTGAAACTTCTGGCGTAATCGTTCGGCGGACAATTGAATGGGCGTCAACGGATTTTTAATTTCGTGAGCGAGTCGTCGTGCAACCTCACTCCAAGCTGCATCACGTTGGGCACTAATGATGGTCGTCATATCATCAATGACGATAACCCGGCCGGTCAGTTCACCCGTGGCATTAAGCAGTACCGTGCCTCGACAAAACAGGAATCGCCTTCCACCCTGATCGAAAACTTCAATTTCGGCGGACCACTCGTGATTACCAGCAGCATCCAAAGGCTCTGTGACCTGCTCACAAAACTGCGAAACCACACTGTCGTCCTG
>CAZCKD010000274.1:0-4099 GCA_964498925.1 uncultured Granulosicoccaceae bacterium | reverse complement strand
ATACCGGCCTGTCACGCCGGGGGTCGCGGGTTCGAGTCCCGTCCGCTCCGCCAACACCAGAGGTGCCTAGCAAGTTCGGCACTTTGCTTGCTCTAAATTTGAGCAAGTCGATAAAAGGGTGCTTCGGCACCCTTTTTTCGTTGTGGAATACGCTCCGAATTTATTAGGAGTGCAGTGGTCGAAGAAGTGCTGCGTTTTCCGGTCCAATTCTCCGGATGCGCCTGCTAATTAAGTGATTTTTTAGAGTACCGAGATAATCATGCTTTTAGATTTACGAGAAACGGTCAGAAACTCAAAGCCAATCAAGTACACCTTGATCACGCTCATATGTATCCCGTTTGCACTAGTGGGCATAGGTTCTTATTTTAGTGGTGGTACCGCAGCGCCTGTGGCTGAGGTCAATGGTGAACCCATTGATCAGCAGCAACTTGAACGTGCGTATCAACAGCAACGTCAACAACTGGCTCAGATGTTCGGTGGCCAGCTTCCGGCGGCTTTTGCAAACGAGTCAGTTTTGCGTGAGCAAGCGTTGCAACAACTTATTACTCAGCAAGTCCTGGAAGGAGAGGTTGCTAAGCAACGTTTTGCAGTAGGTGACGAAACACTAGGACGCGCTATTCGTGAGCTACCGAACTTCCAGGTAGATGGCAAATTTGATAGCACTGCCTATCAGAATCAACTTCGCGCTTCCGGCCTTTCTGTGCCGGCATTTGAACAAAGCTACCGTGACGATACGGCGATGAACCAGTTTCGTCAGGGCGTCAGTGGTACAAGTTTTACTCTGAAGCAAGAGTCAGATCAACTGGCTTCATTGGCTCGCCAAACTCGTACTGTTGAAGGCGTACGTTTCGATTTCGAAGCAGTCAAAAGTGGTATGGAGACAACAGAGGAAGAGGTTTCAACCTATTTCACTAATAACGCGGATTCCTACCAGTTTCCAGAGCGAGCAAAGATTGAATACATAGAGCTGAGCAGCGAAGAGCTTGCTGAAGCAGTCGATGTTAGTGAAGAGCAGGCGCAGAGTTACTACGATGAGAATCGCGGCAGTTTCATTCGGGAAGAGCAGCGCGAAGCCTCTCATATCTTGTTGACTGAAGGTGATGAGGACGATCAGATAGCCAAGTTGCTTGAAGCAAAAACTCGAATAGCAGCAGGTGAATCTTTTGCGGATCTTGCAAAAGAGATATCCGAAGATGTTGGTTCTGCAGATTTAGGCGGTAGCTTAGGTCTGATTTCTCCTGGAGCGATGGTCGCTGAGTTTGAAGAAGCAGTATTCGCTCTTGGTGCGGTCGAAGACGTATCCGAACCGGTTGTTAGTGATTTCGGAGTCCATCTAATCAAGCTGGATGCAATTATTCCTGAAAGTGGTAAACCGTTCGAAGAGGTTCAGGATGACATCATTGCTACGATTAAGCAGAACGAAGCAGATTCGTCTTACTTCGATCTCAGAGAAGCGCTTTTAGAGTACTCATTTGATAATCCTGATTCACTCGATGCTGCCAGCGAAGTTACCGGGCTCGAAATAAAGACATCGGATTGGTTGGATACTGACACCGATTCAGGGGCTGTATTGTCCAGTCCAGCATTGATGAGCAGTGTGTTCAGTGAAGAAGTCCTTGAAGAGCGAATCAATTCAGATCTCATCGAAATTGCGCCTCGTCATGTTGTCGTGCTTCGTGTCATTGATCACAATGACATTCGCCCAAAAACATTGGATGACGTGCGTGACGAGGTGCTTGATACAGTGAAAGGGGAGAAAGCGACAGATATTCTTTCCACTTTACAGGAATCGTCAGTGAGTGCGTTGGCATCTGGTGGCGCTGCCACAGAAATAGCGAGTGCGAGCGAGTTTGCATCGCCATTAGAGCAGTTGCCTTTAGAGCGGGCTTCCACGGAATTTGATCGTAATGTCATTACCGAGATTTTCGGGCTGGCCAAACCGACTGGGGAAGCGGTGACTCATACTGCTACTTTGGCAAACGGTGATTTATTAGCAATTCGCCTGGATTCCGTCGATGTGCCAGATGTTGTTGCTGATGAGGCAGACGCTGCTCCGACTTTTTCTCCAGGTACTGTCACTGCGGGAGCTGATCCACGTCGAGGGTCTGTAGAGTTCGAAATTCTACTTGAGAGTCTACGAGGAAATGCCGAAGTAGACATTCTGCCTGCATCGACTTCTTCTGCATATCCATAGAAGAGATCCGATCGTCTGCGCTTTGATGGGCTGAGAGTAAAATAGTAGACTGATCAGTTGGTTATCGAGAAAGGGCGCTTTTTAAGCGCCCTTTTTTGTGCCCGATTATTTGAACCTTTTGAAGGCCTGCAGGGGTTGGGAATTAATGCTTTGGTTCTGTGGAGAGCGATGCCCCAAAATCTCGCTGATATTTCACTGAGCTGGTCGAATTCAACTCCTGGAGCGAATTTGAACGCTGCTGCAACGTAGATAACTGTGACGTTATTTCTAAACTTGGTGACAATTGCGTAAAGCGCACCTACTATTAGCGCGGATCCACATACGGCTTATGGCTTTAGTTCAGGAGTTGTATTGGGCGTTTCCTATAGTTAACAGAGTCAACGGAGTAATCGATCGATGAGCATGATTTCAGAATTTAAAGAATTTGCAGTAAAAGGCAGCCTGATTGATATGGCAGTCGGTATTATCATTGGTGCCGCCACCGGTAAAATGGTGAGTGCCCTTGTAGAAAACATCTTAATGCCCATCATTGGCGTCTTCATGGGAGGTGTCAACTTTGAAGATCTGTCGATTAAAATTGGCGATGCTGCGATTGGATACGGTGCTTTTATTCAAGCAACGATCGATTTCATTATCATTGCTTTTGTCATATTCATGATCCTGAAAGCGATCAATAAGATGAAGGCTGCTGCAGAAGAAGAGAAAGCGGCTGAGCCAGAAGAAGATCCAGCGGATGTAGCGCTACTGTCAGAAATTCGCGATTTGCTGAAGCAGCGATAGTCGTTTCTAGCGACAAAACTCCAGCGGGCTGAAAAATCGGCCAGCTTAAAGTAAAAAGGCCATTCACTATGAATGGCCTTTTTTATGGCAGTTGTTGCAGGATCTGTTTTTACTAGCTCAGATCGGGCATCGATACGACGTTGAAGCCACCATCAACATAGATAACCTGGCCTGTTATGCCCGATGACAGGGGCGATGCCAGGAAAGCAGCTGTATTGCCTACTTCTTCAATCGATGTGTTTTCGCGTAATGGCGCTACGCTGGCAACATGATTCAATAATTTTTTGAAATCACCGATGCCGGCCGCGGCCAGAGTCTTAATAGGGCCTGCAGAAATGGCATTAACTCGAATACCTTCGGGGCCGAGGGCGGACGCCATGAATCGCGTATTGGCTTCTAGAGATGCTTTGGCCAATCCCATAACATTGTAATTAGGCATGGCTCTGACCGCGCCTAGGTATGACAGCGTGATCAATGAGCCGCCTTTGCGCAGTTGCGGTCGAGCAGCTTTTGCCACAGCCGCAAAGCTATAGGAGCTTACATCATGGGCAATTCTGAAAGAGTCGCGACTGACAGATTCCAGATAGTCGCCATCGAGTGCTTCTCGTGGAGCGAATGCGACAGCGTGAACTAAACCGTCAAATCCGTCGGTCCATTGCCCCTTAACGTTGTCCATAAGTTCAGTGATCTCATCGTCGCTGGATACATCGCAGGGATAGACCATCTCAGAATTACAGGCTGCCGCCATATCGACAACACGATCTTTCAGCCTGTCGTTCTGATAGGTGAAAGCCAGCGATGCACCTTCGCGGTGAAGAGCATCAGCGATGCCCCAGGCAATTGATCGCTTACTGGCGACGCCGAAAATGATAAATCGCTTTCCATCAAGCATGCCCATAGGTCAGTCCTCTTGTTTTCCCAACAATTGTTGAAGCACAGATTCATAGATCCGGGTTAGGGCGTCTATGTCTGTACAGCTTACTTTTTCGTCAATTTGATGAATGGTGGCATTGATGGGGCCGAACTCAATGACCTGAGCACCCGTTGGCGCGATAAATCTACCATCGGAAGTGCCACCGCCTGTATCTAGTGTTGCCGTTATTCCGGATTCCTGCCTAATTGCGT
>CAZCKD010000273.1:0-4119 GCA_964498925.1 uncultured Granulosicoccaceae bacterium | reverse complement strand
TCGAATATTTTTTCACCAGCTGCTAGATACCATATGGCACCCCTCCACTAACTGGTAAATTTATTCCAGTAACATAAGCGGAATGCGGCCCGGACAAGTAAACAACGGCATCAGCAACATCTTGAGGTGTACCAGCATCCCTCAACGCAACTCTCTCATTTATCGTATTGAGTGTCACCAATATTCAATTCACCTTCAATATCAGTCACGATAACCGAAGCACCATTGTCTGCGAGACGATGTGCGACCGCACGCCCTATTCCGTTTGGAGCTGAGGCTCCTGTTACAAGTGCCACTTTTCCAGAGAGTAGTTTCATGTCGTGTTCTTTTCGCTTTTGGTTCTAACACCTAGCTTACTAGAAATTGATAAAGACCTATCGGAGCCGCAGCGACCACTGCCACGACTCCCATCTTTCGTGCAGAAATTGCTGCGGACGTGGCACGAGCGGTACTTTATCTGGCCTCCGAATACGATAGATTAATCACCTAGCTAACGCTAGATATCAATCTCGCGACTTTCAACATGTAGCGTAAAGCGCCGTGTAGCCATGTAACTCAATGGGTGAACTATGGCCGTATCTCCAATCACCTGTTATAGACGAACGTAATTCGGTCTGCGGAAGTTCAGTTTGTGATCATGGTCATATTTTTAAGAAGCTCTTAAAAGCTACTGGTAACAAACTGTGTTGTCCGTTTTGCTCCCGAGAAATACGACTTTAGGGTTTTTTTCAATGGCCAATAACTTATCTGGTGATCTGGTGAAAAAGTAATCACTAGCAAGTCAGCCTTCACATATTGAGTCATTGAGTAACATTGGATTGACATAATCTGCAGCCATTAATGCAGCCCTAAAACGCATGATTGAAATATCTAAAATCAGCAAAAATCTTATTGTAGTAAGCATGGTTTCATCCGTGCTTGTCTTCATGCTTGGCGCTCGCTACGTATCGGATGCTCACACGCGGTTCTCGGGTGTGACACAACTGCAACGCTCTGTTACTCCAGAAACCATACTATTTAAAATAGCCGAGAGCGCTGCAAACGAAAGGGCTGAAATTCAACGAGTTCTCGTTAGCAGCAATGCAGATATCAATGTTCGGAAGCGGCTCGGCGCCCTCTCTAAAACCACCAGGGCACTCTTTGCTCAAGCGCGTGATGAGATTCTACTCGCCCGTGCAGAGGTACCTAGTAATATTCAGCAACGCTACAGCCAGGAAGCGATTGAATCGATTATTGACGATCTGGAAGATAAATTTAAAAGGCAATCCATCACCCGATCGGTCATCTTCGGTCAAACACGTCGAGCACCAGAAGACCGCAATGAGGGTGTTCGTATGCAACTGTATGATGCCCATGTAAACTTAATAGCAACATTTAATAAGCTTCGAACGACAACCCAAGCTTATCCTGAAAATAGCCACATCGATGTTTTGACAGCGCATGATATTAAAAACGCGATTTGGACGCTAAGCGAAGCTATCAACCAAACAAGCACTTTGCTAGAAGCATACTTATTAAAATATCAGACTACAGGGCTTGGAAATCTGAACGCCGAGAATTTAACACTTAGAACTCATCAACAACATGAGCTCGCTATAAGTGCGTTAACATTTTTGGAAGATATGGTGGACTACAAAACTATATCCGATGTATCGTCCGCAGAAGTTACCCGTTTGAAAACACAATATGACAAAGTTTTCAGAACTAACGTAAAGCGGCTTTTACTGTCAGATCCAAAAAATATTGATACAGATCTTCGTCTAGCTGAGTGGTTGGATATTTCCAAAGATATTAAACAAAACGTACAATCACTAGAATCTATAATTCTGGATAGTACTCTGTCGCAAGCAGAAATAATAAAAGAGAGCGCGGCACTGAAACTGTTTATCGACTCCTTTTTGGTACTGGCGTGCATGGGTATGGCTTTTGCCACATTCAGAATATCCAAAAAGATTCAACATCAGGCTGAACACGACGATTTAACGGGCTTACCGAATAGACGCTACTTCAATGCAGCTCTGAAAACCATGTTCAATCGTACAGATGTTTCATCAAATGCGAATTTAGTACTCATGACATTGGATCTTGATGGATTCAAGTCTGTTAACGATACTATCGGACATGCAGCTGGGGATATTTTACTCGCAGAGGTTGCAAACCGGCTTAATTCGCAAATGCGCGATGGCATGGTAATAGCCCGTATGGGTGGTGATGAATTTGCAATCGCCTACTCTGCTAATAATGAAGATGATCCTCATGAATTTGCGTCCAAACTTATCGCTCAATTTGACCGTCCCTTTGAGTTAGAGGATGGGCACGCAAATATCGGTACCAGTGTGGGTTATAGCACCTACCCTAAAGATGCCCGCACCATAAAAGAGCTGCAAACCACCTCAGATTTTGCGATGTACAGTGCTAAGCAGTCCGGCATGAAGACTATCCAACCATATGACCAGGAAACAGCTAGTCGATACGAAAACCGAGTGGCTATCGAAAAAGATCTCGCTTTAGCAATCGATAACGGCGACCTTGAACTGTATTATCAGCCGCAATTTAATCTGAAGCTTAATAAAGCCAATGCAGTTGAAGCTCTCATCAGATGGAATCACCCTAAGCGAGGGATGATATCGCCCGATGAGTTTATTGGTATTGCTGAAGAGATCGGCTTAATGCCAGCAATCGGCCAATGGGTTTTAAACGAAGCTTGTAAACAAGCGGCAATCTGGAAAAGTTGTAATACGAGCCAAATCAGGGTGGCAGTCAATGTATCCGTACATCAAATAAACCAGAAAGAATTTGTACAACAAGTCATTGATACCATTGAGCTACATGGAATTTCTGCTGATCTTTTGGAGTTGGAAATTACAGAGAGCGTTGTCATTGCGGATATCGAATGGGTCGCCGAGAGTCTTGCCAAATTAAAAGACTATGGATGCCATATAGCGTTGGACGATTTCGGTACGGGTTATTCCTCACTGAGCCAATTACAAAAATTACCTCTTGATACTCTGAAAATTGATCGATCCTTTATCAACACGTTGGCTGAGGATTCGAAAGCAATGAAATCAGTGACGGCTACGATAACCTCGATCGCCGAAATTTTCGATCTGGAGACTGTTGCCGAAGGTATCGAAACCGCCGATCAGATTGTCGAGGTTAATAAACTGGGTATCGACGTTGCGCAGGGCTATTATTATTCTAGACCTGTACCGAAAGACGAAGTGCTAAATGCTATTGCAAAAATTAATGCGTCTGTTGATGACGATAGGAAAGCTGCATAACGTTCTTACAGCCTTTCTAAGCACTCAAATTTATCAGTGCAAGCCAGCATTAAATCTAGATTGAATCGGTTGATGCGCAACCATTTGCCCGTTACCCGGATGATGAGGCTCTTCGTTGAAGGGCTGCGTGATTACCATGCCTGCTCACTTCTTCTATGAGTGTGAAGCGAACTAATTCTCCAATTGACTCGAAAGCTTCTGACGGTGTTTTTTCCGCCAAAGCGTCGCTACAAATATTCGAGAGCCACCACTCATCTTCTGTCGAATGGCCTCTATATTGTTCGATTCTGTTTTTGTAATATTCAAAAATCATGACTGTAGAGATATAACGCCAAGCTCAGCCGCAATTTATGCGCTGATCACTCACCAGCTTCCAACAGTGTTCGATCATAAGACACTAGTTCAACAGTATTTCCTTCCGGATCTTTTGTAAAAATACCACGCCATCCGACCCATGAGAACAGTTGAATTTGGTATTCAATGTTGTTTCTTTGGTACCACTCTATCACTGCTTCCTGCTCAGAATACGGCAAACTCAAAGCTAAGTGATGTAATGAGGATTGCGCACCGGTCTTAGGCTTGTCTTCACCTTGAGGATGTATCTCCGGCCTACCTACATCAGGACGAAATAATGCAAGCACAGAAGTATGCCCGCCATACCCCTCTGCAATTTTAAAAAAGATAATCCCATCCTTGTGGTTGCCACTAAAACGTTCTAAACCGATTATATTTTGATAGAACTGCGACATTAACTCTAAATCAGAACAACGTATTGCTATTTCCCCGAGCGCTCTGACGTTGAATTCACGTTCACTAGCTTTCATTGTCTTTGCCTTAA
>CAZCKD010000272.1:0-4152 GCA_964498925.1 uncultured Granulosicoccaceae bacterium | reverse complement strand
TGGCGTCTCGTCAGTTTCATGCATCATTTAGGGACAACTCTGTTGCTTCTCGCTGTCTTCTTTAGCAGCCTGACGTTGGCATTTGGCACATCCTGGATGCAGCTGATCGAAGTGATCGGAGGCATGGTCGTCGGTGCTGTAGAGAGATTGAAGGGTCTGTTCCTGACGTTGAGCGAAAGCATGCGCGAACAAGGCAAGATTAAGGCTGCGGACAGAGCGCGCGAAGAGCGACTCCAAACAATGTATGCGGACGAAGAAGAGGACGAAGCAACGTCCGTCCGATCGCCCGCTAAAAAGCCGTTCTGGCATCGTTTCCGCGGAACAGCTGCAGTACCTGAGCTTGATCCTTTACTCGACATTGATGCGGATAATCCACCTAGAACAGGATTGGCAGCGGCATTGGCAATAGCACGCGAAAAGGCTAAAGATACGGCCGGTGCTGCTCACGCAACGGCAAAAGGTGTTGCGAATCGTCGTGAATCATCGATGGGTAAAAGCCCGGACAGCATGGGTGATGCCATTGATGATGCGCTACTTAATGATGCGCAAGTTGATGAGGATATTGAGCGTATCGATGCGGCAGCCGCGGATGCTTTAGACCGGCTTGCAGTATCGGATAATAGCGACTCAATTAGCATCGACCAGAAAAAGAGCGCTGATTCGGCTGCGGCGGTTAAATCGTTGCCGACGCTTGATACCGGTGCCAAGAAAAAGAAAATCGCGATTAAACAGCGGGTTGTCGATCAGAAGCAAACCAAGCTGTTCCTAGATGTTCCCGATTCAGATTTGCCACCGTTGTCCCTGTTGGATTCACCAGAACCCCAACGACCGGGTTTTTCCGATAGCGATCTGGAAGCACTGTCAAGACTACTGGAAGAGAAGCTGGCCGAGTTTAGAATTGCCGTTGAAGTAGTGGCGGTTCATCCGGGGCCTGTTATCACCCGTTTTGAGATGCAGCTGGCTCCAGGTATTAAAGCAAGCCGAATCACAGGATTGTCGCAAGATATCGCACGTTCCATGTCCTTGGTTAGTGTGCGGGTGGTTGAGGTTATCGCTGGCAGGTCCACCATCGGAATCGAGGTCCCAAATGATCACCGCGAGATCGTGCAGCTGACCGAACTGCTGCAATCGAATCAATACATCGAAAAGCAATCACCCTTGACACTGGCATTGGGTAAGGACATCAGCGGACAGTCAGTCACGGCAGACCTGGGCCGTATGCCTCATCTTCTGGTAGCGGGTACCACGGGATCAGGTAAATCAGTCGCCGTAAACTCGATGCTGATCAGTTTGCTCTACAAAGCGACCGCCAAAGATGTCAGGTTGATTCTGATTGATCCGAAGATGCTGGAATTGAACGTCTATGACGGTATTCCGCACTTGCTAGCCCCCGTAGTCACCGATATGAAAGAGGCCGCTAACGCCCTCAGATGGTGTGTCGGGGAGATGGAAAGACGCTACACCGTGATGGCATCCTTAAAAGTGCGCAATATCACCGGGTATAACAAAAAGGTGAATGAAGCGATAAAGGCTGGCGAACCCATCGTTGATCCGCTTTATCAGGCAGAGCTTTCTCTAACACCGACTGCGGCGCCACCGACTCTTGAACCCATGCCGTTCATTGTCGTTGTTGTCGATGAATTTGCTGACATGATGATGCAGGTGGGCAAGAAAGCAGAAGAGCTCATAGCGCGTATCGCGCAGAAAGCCCGGGCGGCTGGTATCCATCTTATTCTTGCAACGCAGCGTCCATCGGTGGACGTTATCACCGGCTTGATCAAAGCCAACGTGCCCACTCGAATTGCCTTCCAGGTTTCTTCAAAAATCGACTCACGAACCATTCTTGATCAGGGTGGTGCTGAATCCTTGTTGGGCCATGGAGACATGCTGTATTTACCGCCGGGTACTGCATTGCCTGTGCGAGTTCACGGGGCGTTTGTGGATGACCACGAAGTACAAAATGTCATTGCGCACATCAAGCAGACGGGCGAGCCCAATTACATTGAAGAAATCCTGCAAGAAAATACTGCAATGATTCCAGGCATCTCCGGTGGGGAAGTCGAGGGTGGCGGTGCAGAGTCCGATGCTTTATACGATCAAGCTGTCGCTATCGTGTTGGAATCGAGAAAAGCGTCGATATCTTATGTGCAGCGGCGACTGAAAATCGGCTACAACCGAGCAGCGCGGATGGTCGAAGAGATGGAGGCGGCAGGTGTTGTGAGTCAGGTCACATCCAGCGGTACTCGAGAGGTTCTTGCACCACCCCCAGGCTAGGTATTATTAGTTTGTTGAGAACTTTCGACATCGGTTCGGCGTCAAGTACACTATAGATTGTTCGCTCGGAATTGATTCATGAAGTCACCTTCAAACCAACCGGCTGTTTGGGCTATGCGATTGTCGGCGTTGCTGGCACTGCTTTTGGTCGCATCGACTGCGCAAGCGGGCAAGGCGCTGGACCAGCTCAACGCTTTTATTGAAAACGTTGATACGTTTGAGGCCAACTTCGAACAAACACTTTATGACTCCGATTCGGAACCCTTACGCAAGTCGATAGGTAGCATCCGAATAAAGCGTCCAGGCAAATTTGTCTGGAGTTATTTCTCTCCCGAAGAACAGCAGATTGTTGCCGATGGGCAGCGAGTATGGATGTACGACAAAGATCTGGAGCAGGTGACTGTCAATTCCATTGACGATCGTGTTGCCGGCACTCCGCTTGTCTTGTTGATGAGGGCGGCACCGCTAAGTGACACCTTTCTGGTACGGGAGCTGGGCGATTCCGAAGGCATCCAGTGGGTTGAGCTGACGCCTAAAAAAGATACGTCCGATTTCGAGCAAGTATTTATTGGTTTATCGGGCGAAGATTTAGCTGCGATGGAATTGCGAGATAATTTCGGGCAAGCGACGCAAATTATATTCAGCGATTTCCAGGCAGGTTTGGATTTTGCGGATAGCTTATTCGAATTTGTCGTTCCCGATGGCGTCGATGTGATCGGACTCGATGAGCAATAGTGGTCAGCTGTTCGAAGCTGATGATTCGGTTCGACCCTTAGCGGATCGACTGCGCCCCCGATCTCTTCCCGAATTTTTTGGGCAATCTCATCTATTAGGTGAGGACAGTACACTTCGACAGGCGCTGGAAAATAATCGCCTGCACTCGATGATTTTCTGGGGGCCGCCAGGTACCGGAAAGACAACTCTGGCGCGCATGATAGCGAATCATTGTGATGCGCATTTCATGAGTATTTCTGCCGTGCTCGCAGGTGTTAAAGATATTCGGGAAAAAGTATCGGAAGCCAGAGACAGACTGAATGCACATGGTCAGAGAAGTGTGTTGTTCGTGGATGAAGTGCATCGATTCAATAAATCACAACAAGATGCGTTTCTACCGCACATAGAAGATGGAACCTTATATTTTGTTGGTGCTACCACTGAAAACCCCTCCTTCGAGCTGAACAATGCGCTGCTTTCCAGAGTGCGTGTCTATGTGCTTAAGCACTTGGAAACCACGGATATCCGAAAGATAATCGATGGTGCTTTGCTTGACACCGATCGTGGCTTGGGAGATCAAAACATTGATATGGCCGATAGCTATCGCGATATGTTGGCGGCCACCGCTGACGGTGATGCCAGGCATGCTCTTGTGTTGCTTGAGTTGGCCGCAGATTGCGCCCGTTTGGATGGGGATTGTAAAGTCATAGACGAGCGCGTCATCAAAGAAGTCACTAGAGATTCGTTCAGGCAATTTGATAAGGGAGGAGATCATTTCTACGATCAGATTTCTGCGCTGCATAAATCGATGCGCGGTTCTGATCCTGATGCTGCGCTTTATTGGTTTTGTCGCATGATTGATGGTGGTTGCGATCCTCTTTATATTGCTCGCCGTGTCCTCAGGTTCGCCTCGGAAGACATTGGGAATGCAGATCCCCGAGCCGCTCAACACGCGCTTTATGCTTGGGATGCTTATTCGCGTCTGGGAAGTCCTGAAGGCGAACTGGCCATAGCTCACGCCATTATTTTCATGAGTTGTGCACCCAAAAGTAATGCTGTCTATAACGCCTATAAATCTGCGATGGCTTTCGTGAAAGATTCAGGCAACCAACCGGTTCCTATGAGTTTACGCAATGCGCCGACAACGCTTATGAAGGAGCTGGG
>CAZCKD010000271.1:0-4184 GCA_964498925.1 uncultured Granulosicoccaceae bacterium | reverse complement strand
CCTCGGCCACGCAGCTCAGTCCGCGCGCTCGGGGCAACTCATTGGATGAAAACTCGGGGGTACATAGTTTAAAAGCCCGGTTTGGCAGAATTTAGCCCTCGGCCGGAAAACGAAACGTGATGGGCCAAATCAGGGCCTAGCGAGCGATTTCGCCGCGTTTTTCGCGGGTAAATAGACCAAAATCGGTCCTTTTCAGCGCAATTTTGTACACCAGAGTTTTATGAAGATTCGGTCATACGGTCATACAACCTTGACTCCAATGCCCAGCCGCGAGTACAAATGCGGCACTGTTTTCTAAATCAGGTGTCTGAACACCTGTATCTACTATGACAAGATCTTCTATGAAACTTAATTACAGGCTGTTGTTGTCTGCTTTTTTAGTCCTCACGCTGGCCGCATGTTCTTCTAGCTCATCGACATCGACAGATGACTTAGGGGCCACGACCTCTGCCAACGATGATCCCGGAGGCGCGACCGATGGTGCTGGAGACGGCGTCGATGACGGTGGCGCGGGTGCCGCTGATTCAGGCTCTGGTGATGCAGCCGGCGGAAGTGATGATGGTGCCGGAGCTGCCGACGTCGGTGGTGGCGCTGGTGACCCGGGTACTTCTGACGGTGGAGCAACCGATGGTGGGGTTGTAAACGACGGTAGTAACGGCATTGTGCTTGAGGATGCCCCGCGGGATCCTGTTGTTGGACTTCCTGAGCCGAGTGTGCCAGTACTGGATCCGCTTGCTCGAGTCATCCCGACCCCGAATGCTGATGATCCATTTGGTTCATTCCTGGAAACTGATCCCGAGCCTGTTGTTGCAGGCGGACCTCCGACACAACCGAAAAATCTTCGACTCGATTTAGTATCGAATGATTGGGCAGAATTCAGCTGGGCGCCAGCTCAGGATGATGGTGCTGTTGTTCAGTACAACATCTATAGAAGTGACGGCGTTATTTACGAGATTCGCCAGGATCAGACTGACCCGGCATCTGGCTCTCAGCGTGAGATTAATAAATTCTGGAACACGACGTCTTTTATCGACTGCAATTACACACGTTTTGCAGAACGGCTGCACATGTGCAACGTGAATACGCCAGAGCCCGGTAGCACTTATCAATATGAAGTGACTGCAGTGGATGATGAAGGTCAGGAATCTTCACCATCAGATCCGCTAAGTATTACTTATCTGGCGGAGAGCAATGCTGCGGTTCCTTTATATGGTGATTTTTATAAAGGTGTTGATGATCATTTTGCCAGCGAAACCGACCTGTCTGCAGTTGACTACTGGTTGGAAGATTTCGACCTTGTGTTCGCAGACGAATTCAACGGTGATTCCATTGACCCGAACCGCTGGCAAACGCGTTTAACCTGGGGTGATGGGCGAATCATCAACGGCGAACAGCAATACTTTGTTAACCCACAGGATCGTCCTGACTTCGGATACAACCCGTTTACCTTCACCGGTGAATCGATGATTATTAATGCAGTGCCGATTCCAGATGATCTTCGTCGAAATCTGCCGCCGGTATGTGACGAAGTAGATCCGTTCGGTCTTGATCGTTGCGAATTTCTATCAGGCGCGTTGTCAACACATGATCGCTTTCAGTTTATCTACGGTTACACCGAAGGGCGATTCAAAGTCAGTGGCGCACCGGGTGCATTGTCTAGCTTTTATTTGTATCACCGATACGCAGGTGGTGAAGGCGATACGCCAGGGCTGTATCACGCACCTGAAATTGACATCGTAGAGTACCTGGGTGAAAACCCGTTCGGCGATGAAGATGCTTTTCAGACGTATCACTTCGGCGATCCTAATACGAGAATCACTCGTTCCGCCCCAACCATGATTACCAAAAAACCTGACGGTGGAATCTATGCGGACGGCGAATGGCACACCTACGGCGTTCTCTGGGAACCTCAACTGGTGGTCTGGTATATCGATGGAGTTGAGGTCAAGCGTATATTCGGACCACAGGTTTCTCGTCAGCCAATGAATATCGTTAACTATCTGGTTGCTGGCAGCGCCTGGGCTCCGACTCCGGATATCACCAACGAGTCGCTGTTCCCGCTTCAATTTGAAACGGATTACATCCGGGTATATCAGCGTGAAGCTTACGAGCAAACAGCGACATTTGGTCCTCCACAGTAGTTAGGCGCTACTTAAGACGAATGAAAACGGCCCTGAAAAGGGCCGTTTTTGTATGTATGTATCTCTTTTTGCATATGCGCGTTGAGCGTGGTGCTGCAGTCTAATTCTGTCAGAATACGCAGTATCTTGATTTGGACTTAGTGGTCGCGTTTATGGAACCAATAGTAGTCACTGAATTTACTCCCTGGGCCTCGTTGATAGGCGGTGGGTTGATAGGATTGTCAGCACTTGCAGTGTTGTTTTTTTTCGGGCGCGTGGCAGGAATCTCAGGTATCACCACCGGTGCATTGCTTGGCGGTAGCGGTGATCGAATCTGGCGGGTGGCATTTATAGTTGGCCTAATCGTGTTGCCATTGATTCTGAAGTTTCTCAATCTAGAATTTTTGGGAGAGGGCACCTCTTATCCCACTACGGTTTCATCTAATCTTTGGGGGATGGGTGTTGCTGGTTTATTGGTGGGTGTGGGGACCGTATTAGGGTCCGGGTGCACCTCCGGTCACGGAGTATGCGGTTTGGGTCGATTATCCGGTCGATCACTCGTAGCCGTTATCACATTCATGCTCAGTGCAGCTGTTACTGTCGCGGTGATTCGCCATGTCCTCTAACAAAAGCTATCTCACCAGCGTTGTCGCATTTTTATGTGGTTTGCTTTTTAGCCTGGGGCTGGTGGTATCGGGCATGGCAAATCCTGCCAAGGTGCTTAATTTTCTCGATGTGCTGGGTAATTGGGATCCGAGCTTGGCCTTCGTTATGGGTGGCGCTGTAGTGGTGACGAGCATAGGATTCAGGCTTGTGATGAAACGCTCAAGCCCTGCGTTGTTTTCCAATTTTTCGCTGCCAACGCGAAAGGATATTGACAGGCCACTCATCATGGGTGCGGTCATGTTTGGTATTGGCTGGGGAGTGGGTGGCTATTGTCCAGGTCCAGCATGGACCGCTGTGTCTGCAATGGCGCCCGGTACATTGGTATTTATTGCAGCTATGGTTTTCGGAATGTGGTTAACTTCAACATTGAAAAACCGCTCCAACTAAAGCGTGTTCTAAGGTAGGAAATGCACATGACATCAACAACGAATATTGTAAATCCCATCGTTAAGGGTTTCCTTGATAAGCGTAGCCATACGGTGAGTTATATCGTTCAAGACCCCACCTCATCGTCGTGTGCAGTCGTAGATTCTGTGCTCGATTTTGATTATTCGGCTGGCCGAATTTCTTATGAATCCGCAGATGAACTCATAGACTACATCCGGGAACACTCATTGAAATTGGAATGGTTGATCGAGACTCACGTACATGCTGATCACCTATCCGCTGCACCCTATATTCAACAAGCTCTCAAGCAGGGTGCGATAGGCATTGGTGAGCAGATTATCGAGGTTCAAGATGTGTTTGGTAAGGTGTTCAATGAAGGTACGCAGTTTGAACGCGATGGAAGTCAGTTCGACCGACTCTTCACAGACAACGATACTTATGAAATCGGCGCTTTAAACGTTCGAGTCATGCATACACCCGGACACACGCCAGCGTGTATGACACATGTCGTCGGTGATGCTGCGTTTGTCGGTGACACACTGTTTATGCCTGATGGCGGCACAGCGCGCGCTGATTTTCCTGGTGGAGATGCTAGATCTCTTTTTCATTCCACCCAGAGAGTGCTAGAACTACCCGACGATACTCGCTTATTTATCTGTCACGACTACGGCCCCAACGGCCGGGAGATTGCCTGGGAGACCACGGTTGCTCAAGAGAAAGAGCACAATATTCATGTTGGTGCAGGTAAAACGATTGATGAGTTTGTTGAGTTGAGGGAGGCTCGTGATAAAACATTGTCGATGCCGGCACTCATTATTCCTGCACTGCAAGTGAATATGCGAGCGGGTAATTTTCCAGAAGCTGATGAAGATGGTAATCAGTATCTAAAAGTGCCTGTAAATCTTTTATAGAATCGGGCTGATTCGGTTTATTGTTTAGGCGTTTAGGCGTTTAGGCGTTTAGGCGTTTAGGCGTTTAGGCGTTAAGGCGTTAAGGCGTTAAGGCGTTAAG
>CAZCKD010000270.1:0-4192 GCA_964498925.1 uncultured Granulosicoccaceae bacterium | reverse complement strand
CAATCCGTTCTTCGCTTGTAAATATCGGCGTCCATCGATGTTAATAACTCGACCGGTAAACGGCGCTAACGGTTTTTGTTCAGGTAGATCTCTACCGGCTGTCGATGCTGAACTTATAACCGTTGCTTTCAATGTTTTATTCTCGCCACCTTTCGACGATGGGTCCTTCACGGTTACGGATGTCACAACAGGCTGAGTTAACAAACTAGTAGAGGCTGTTTTATTGGGCGTATTTTGAGCCGCAGTGACCTTCGGCTTTGCTGATGCTGTTATCTTTGGCGACTCTGTCTGAGTCCGCGTTGCTGCAGCAGACTTCGTTGACGGTTCGGCGACAATCGGCTTTTTGGAAAACGCTTGCTTTACTGACCATTTCGGTCCTATTGCTTCACAACCCTCACTTCCCAGCCCATCCAGGGATCCAAGACATTCTGCGTTACCGCTTTGTGTGTTCTGAGAAAAGGGTCCATGTCCGCATTGCGGATCCGCATAGACCGGATAGTTAAATAACCCCCCATCCCGCTCTAATCCGGGTCCATCACCTAATCGTTGACAGATCTGCGACACGGTTTGCCCACCAATCGGAGTTGGAAAGATCTTTCCAGCCACCGAGCTATCCGCCTCACCGGCGCAGAAGCACTGGCCGTTTGCAGCGTAACTTCCGTTCCATTCAGCTGAGAGTTCAGCGGCGTGCGCATTAAACGTGACTGAACACGGAACACAGAACAAGAGTGCAACGGAATATTTAAACAGTTGAGGCCGCATCTGCGATTCCCATAACGTGATTTCACAGATATTTAAAACAGAAAGCATGCCACTTGGTCAGTGGGACCATCCCCCGTTCCCTGCGAGTAACAATCAAGGGTTTTTGAAACGGTCCGATATAGACAACAGAGTTGTTAATCCCAGGTCGTTTCGACTGTAAAAAGGCCGAGTAACGCTGCTGTAGTGTGCGCCAACTCCCATAATGGAATGTCATTGGTAATAAATATGATGCTAGAGCAATCTACTGATCGAATCAGGATCGCAAAGCCGTGGTCTACTGCTGCCTATCTAACATTCGCGTTACTGTTATCCAGCTGCGGTGGCGGTGCAACAGACACTACTGCAGAAAACATTCCCGATGAAACCGTGGAGTCCGGTCCGGCTGCCAGTGCTGCTCAACTTTCTCATGATGCAAACTATTCCATCGACTTCGCGCAATCAGTCGCAGCAGGTCTGGAAGACGCTCCCCAACCCCAGGTAGCATCTACACCTGTGATTGGTGCGGCAAACGCAGATTCGGCAATTCCTACAGCAGACACTTCTCTCGCAGTCGTCATTTTCGAACCCGAAAACGACAACAGCGAAACCACCCCGACCGGCGATCAAAATGAAAACACCAGCTCTGAGACAACCGATGTCACAGAGCCAAATGAAACCACTGATGCTACTGAACCAGATACGGATACAGATACAACGCCGGATAGCACGATTGATTTCGAGAACATCGACGCTCAAGGATCAGAGTCAGAACCATCAACTGGTTCAACCGATCAACCGTCTGAATCATCAACAGATAACACGTCGACTGACAACACTGATACAACCGAATCGGAAGCAGAGCCCGCAGAAGGCGAATACACAGACGTCAACAACACAGGCACGGATACTGAAACAGAGCCGGCAACCGAACCCAACGAGACATCAGAACCGGATACAGACGAAACAACCGAAACTGTAAACGTAGATACTGATACAGAGTTCTTTTCGCAAACGACGCCGGGATTCAACGGAGAAGTACTGGAAGATTCCATTCGAGTAACTTGGCCTGTTGACCCTGATGCCCGTGGCTACAACGTCTACCGACAGGCGCAATTCGTCACATCGGTATTTACAGAAGAATATATTGATGAAGATGTTCACGATAGTAATTATTACTACGAGATACAGGCCTTCGACAATTCAGACCGTCTTTACTACGTGGCAACAGGCCTGACAGTAAAGCCTCGCTCGTTCGGCTCTATCGATCCCGACGCACCCGTTCCTAACGATAATTTATTGGATGGATACGAACTGGTTTTCTCTGATGAGTTTAATGGTCAAACACTGGATGGCACCAAATGGAATACGTCTTATCTTTGGGGCACTGATTTAATCATCAACAGTGAAGAACAGTACTACGTCGACATCTTGAATGAACCAGAGTTTGGCTTTAACCCATTCACTTTCGATGGTGAACATTTAACGATTAACTCCATTGAAACACCTGATAATCTCTTAGGCCGCGCTCGGAACCAGCCTTACTTATCCGGTGTTATCACGAGCTACGATGCCTTTAAATTTACTTATGGCTACGTTGAAACCCGCGCTAAGGTGACATTCGGTCGAGGGTATTGGCCGGCATTCTGGTTACTCAACGCCTACTACGTTGACGACAAGCCGGAAATCGACATCATGGAGTTCATTGGTCACGACCAGGACGTTGTTTACCATACCTACCATTACTATGACGAAGAAGGACGCTTGAGATCGACTCACTCACAACCTACTCCAGGTGTTGACTACACAGCTGATTTTCACACCTATGCTGTTGAGTGGTCTCCAGGAACCATCATCTTCTACATCGACAATGTTGAAGTGCATCGAGTTACAGATCCAAAAGTATCTCAGCAAGAAATGTACGTTATCGCTAATACAGCACTCGGTGGCTGGTGGGCAGGATCTCCCGATGAAACAACGCCCTTCCCCGGCGAATATACGCTGGACTACATCAGGGTCTATCAACGACTACAACCCTACGATGATGTCTTGTTTAGCGATGGCTTAACCCAGGTGCCTTATGCAGACGACAATATCGGTTTATCGTCTCCAAGTCACCGACCGTCAATTGAAGATTGGCCTGAAGGCTACCCAGACGGTTTATAAACAAATGGTGTTAAGCCGTAGAGTACGGCTCGACATAGAATTCGAATGTTCGAACAAGCAGCTCGAAAGCCTCTGACATCAACTCCTCACGATCGGGCTCACCGATAGCGTAGAGCCCGACTGTAAAACCCAGTCCACTTATCTGGGCCTGATATACCGTTAATTCGATATCGGACAATCCGAGAGATGCCGCGTTTACGCTTAGGGTGTCAATCCAAGCAGGTCGCCCATCAATAGAAACCTCAACACGGTTACTTCCATCCGTATCGAATGCACCGGAATCGTTACCCGGCAGGATCTCGATCATGATGTAGTCGGTGAACATATCACCGTCTCCCTCTAAGGGTGCTTCAAACCCAACCGCATAGCCCGGCTCGAGAACGTCATAGTCTTCCGGGACATCGGCAGCAATAATTTTCTGCCACCCCATTGGTACTGCAATGGAAAAACCGTAGCTCTCATCGTCGTAGGAGGTGATCTCACTCAAAGGATCATCAGATGGAGCAAACTCCAGCGGAGCCGCCACAGCATTCAATGAAGAGCTGGGAGATTGATAAAACATCGTCAGCAGCGCAGAAACGCTAAAGCCGAGGAGTAATGGAAGTAGGATGGCAGATCGCATAGGCGTAAGGATGCCGCGACTGAGCATCCTATTCCGAGAGCAATGACTCAGATCAAGGTGCTAAAGCAATCAATCGCACCCGCATTTGCCTACAAATTTGCACCACTCAGCATTTTCGCTAAACCTGACAGACGTCACCTACACCATCCATGTCGGTATCCAACTGATCAGCATTAGCATCTACTGGGCAATTGTCTACGGCATTAAGGACCCCGTCCCCATCTGTGTCGTCGTTCACAAGATCGCAGGCATCGCCCAAGCCATCATTATCGGCATCAGCTTGAGTAGGGTTCGCATCGACTGGACAGTTGTCTACGGCATTCAGTACGCCGTCTGCATCTGTGTCGTCGTTAACCAAATCACACGCATCACCTAAACCATCGTTGTCGGCATCAGCTTGAGTGGGGTTCGCATCAACTGGACAGTTGTCTACGGCGTTCAGTACCCCGTCTGCATCTGTGTCGTCGTTAACCAAATCACACGCATCACCTAAACCATCATTATCGGCATCAGCTTGAGTAGGGTTCGCATCAACTGGGCAGTTGTCTACTGCGTTAAGCACGCCGTCTGCATCTGTGTCGTCATTAACCAAATCACACGCGTCACCTAAACCATCATTATCGGCATCAGCTTGAGTAGGGTTCGCATCGACTGGACAGTTGTCTA
>CAZCKD010000269.1:0-4300 GCA_964498925.1 uncultured Granulosicoccaceae bacterium | reverse complement strand
TCCAATAATCATGGACATGCAAACCATCAGGGAAAGGCAAACACATCTCTGCCAGGGCTCTATTAAGCAGTATGGTGTTTCCCATCACGCCGTTCTCGCCCAGAATAACCTTCAGGTCACGCTCCTGATTGATTCGATATTTTCTATACGCCAGGAAAGACTCATGAGTGAGCTCCCCTTCTGCATTCATAAGCCTGAGATCGGAATGAACCAGTAGCGGCTCTGATGAACCATGCTCTTCTTCTAAATCCTTAAGCACTTCAATACCACGACTTATCCGGTTTTCCGACCAAAGATCATCCTGATCAGAAAACGCAAAGTATTTGGCATCGGTTGCAAGAGCTCGTATGAGGTTCGCCTCAAAATTCTTAACATGGCCGCCGTTGTTCAGCTGGATGGCCATTCGGTCAATGCCCACCCGTAACATCGGTGCCAATTGCTCCAGGGTGTCATCGGTAGACACATCATCAGAGGCGATAATTTGCACGGGATAGGTCTGATCAAGGATCGAATCTAGCTGCTCCTCGATATAGCTAGCCCCGTTATACGTGCATAAGGCAATAGCCACACGATCAGCAGGTAATTGGATGGGTTCTGAGACAGACATGTAACTGCAGCAGCAATTTCAAGACCATGAATTATATGCGCTTACGCATGGCCCACTCCTTGCACCAAGTAACCCCAGTCGTGCACTGCTAATCCAGTGCAAGGAATAACCCGATTTCAGCTTCTACAATTAATCAGGTTACACCCCAATTTAATTGAGTCTAGTTTGTATTTATGCGCTCTCCTCGGCTGACTAAGGCCCTGACAAGCAGCAAGCTCCAATCTGTGTCATCAGCGCGCAAGCGCGTTGCTGGCTGGGTACAAGAGCCACTGGCTCGCGCTAAAACGGCAGTGCAAGTTCATACGCCCACAGCCATTACATCCAGACTCCCTCTCGGACAGCCAAAAAACTCCCGGCAAAGCGCTGACGTTGACGCATCACCAGATACCCCTGATGATCACAGCAACAGCATCCGTCATTTCGCGAATCCAGGTCCGGGCTTTGAAGATCGCGGAACGCCGTCGGAGCCACCACTTCAAACAATAGCCAAAGCCGTTGCGTTCTACCTACCCCAGTTTTATCCTTTCGAGGAGAACAACAAGTGGTGGGGGGATGGATTCACCGAATGGCGAAACGTTGCCAGAGGCACGCCACGCTTTAAAGGACATTATCAACCTCGTATTCCACGAGACCTTGGTTTTTACGACCTGAAAAACGTTGATACCATCAAAGCTCAGGCTGCCCTCGCCCGGTCTGCCGGAATCGAAGCATTCTGTTTCTACTATTACTGGTTCAACGGAAAGCGGCTGATGGACAAGCCGCTCGATTTGTTCGTCGACAATGATATCGACCAAGAGTTTTGTATCATGTGGGCCAACGAGAACTGGACACGTCGCTGGGACGGCCGAGAGAACGATGTACTTATCGCCCAGAACTATGCCGAAGAAGATGAGAAAGATTTTCTGGCCGATGTCGCCAGGTACATGGCTCATCCAAGATACATGACAGTCAATGGTCGACCGTTATTCATACTGTATCGAGCCTCGCTCATTCCCGATCCGGCAACGACAATAGGCCGTTGGAGAAAAGCCTGGACGAAGAGTCTGGGCGTTGAGCCCCTGATTTTCATGGTCCAGAGTTATGACGACAGAAATCCTCTGGAATTCGGATGCGATGGCGCAATGGAATTCCCACCCCATAAGGTGTCTAAAGGCATAAGACGGCGCAATCAGGAGCATCAAATATTCGATCCGAACTACAACGGTCAAATACGCCGATATTCTGATGTGGTGAAAAAGTCGCTGAACGAATCTGCTCCCGACTACCCTCTTATAAAAACGGTCTCTCCTTCCTGGGATAACGATGCTAGACGAGAAGGAAGCGGCGTCACCTTTCAAGGCTCAACACCTGCTGCCTATGCGGATTGGCTAACCGGTGCGATCAAATTCAGTGAAGAAAATCCAGTTGACGAAAAACCAGTGGTTTTCATCAATGCCTGGAATGAATGGGCAGAAGCAGCCTATTTAGAACCCGATGTTCACTATGGTCACGCTTATCTGAATGCAACCTACCGAGTATTGGTAAACCAGTCGAAGGTGCCTGTCATTCAGCACCATAAAGCGGATCTTAAACATAAAGCAGATCTTATTCTGGTGGGACATGATGCTCACGCAAATGGCGCTCAGATGTTATTGCTGTCGCTAGCAAAATTCTATAAAGAACATCTTGGACTCAACGTCAGAGTGTTGTTGAAGTCCGGCGGCGCTTTGCTAAAAGAGTATGAGAAAACCGCTCCGACCACGTTACTGGAAAACATCGCTGACGATGATCTAACCGCATGGTTTCAATCTGCAGGCTGTCAGTCAGCCATTTTTAATACCAGCTGCACGGGTGATCTTCTATGGGCGGCGAAAGATGCAAACATAAATTGTGTCTCTCTGGTCCATGAGCTACCTGCGCTCATTAAAGAATTCAAACTACAGCCACATATTCGCGCAATTGCCAAAATGTCCGATCATGTGGTGTTCCCGTCAGATCATGTACAGAACGGTTTTCATCAATTCCAAAGCCAGATAAACAATACAGTATCCATAAAGCCGCAGGGTCTGTATAAAAAAATCCGCAACGACTCCATTGACCGTCTCACAACGTTTAATAAACTCGGCATTCCAGATTCAGCAAAAATCGTCTTGAATGTCGGTTATGCCGATCAACGAAAAGGATTCGACTGCTTCGTATCTGCAGCGCTCAGACTATGCCCTATTCACAAAGAGGTTCATTTCTGCTGGGTTGGAAAACGATCAAAAGAAATGAGTCGCTGGCTCAAAGGCAACGTTGCCAAAAAATTGAAAGGCCGGTTGCATCTTATCGAATTCACCGATGATATCTCTCCCTGGTATGCCGCAGCAGATGCACTCTACTTAAGCTCCAGAGAAGATCCATTCCCTAGCGTTGCGCTTGAAGCCATGAGTCTGGGGATGCCTGTCATCGTTCACGACGGTGCAACCGGATTTGACGAAGCCCTACTCGGGCTTATGAATATTACTGATTTAGAAAAACCGACGTCTATCGACGATGCCATCCTGTACGCCTTAAGAAACGACAGACAATCAAGCAAAGAAGAACGGATTGAGCTGATCAAAAATCACTACCAGATTGATGAGTATGGAAAGAAGCTTTTGGAATATCTTGATAGCATGAAAAACGCTATTGAGACAGATCAATCCAATACGCTGACCCATACAGAAACGATGTCACAGACACAGCAAACTCCCACTACGTCATCGGTGACGACAGAACCTGACATTTCCTTGTGAGGCTGTACACTGTCAGCGTTTATTAACAATAACGCTTCAGTGAAATGACCCAGCGCACCATTCTTATCACAGGCTGTTCCTCCGGCATTGGACTAGACGCGGCGCAGACTCTGGCCAAGCGAAACTGGCGTGTTTTCGCTACCTGCAGACAAGAGAAAGATTGCGAACGGTTGCGTCAGGCGGGCCTTGAGTCTTTTGTTCTGGACTATTCAAACTCTGCCAGTGTCAGTGACGGTGCTAATCAAGCTCTGGAACTCAGCGGCGGCAAACTGGACGCTCTATTCAACAACGGTGCGTATGCTATTCCAGGTTTAGTGGAGGATCTCCCCAGAGGAGCGCTACGAGCCATTTTTGAGACTAACCTCTTCGGCCAGTTCGAGTTAATCAACTTGTTACTGCCCAGTATGCGAGAAAACGGGCACGGTCGAATTGTCAATTGCTCATCTGTTCTGGGATTCGCAGCGATGCCATATCGTGGTGCTTACAACGCCACTAAGTTTGCCATGGAAGGATTAACCGACACGCTCAGACTGGAACTTAATGACTCACCACTAGAGGTGATATTGATCGAACCGGGGCCCATTAATACGCAGATAAGAGAAAACTCCATTCCTCCTTTCGAACAATGGATTAATTGGGAGAAGTCAGCTCAAAGGGAGCGGTACGAAAATCAATTACGTCCGCGTCTTTATCATCCTTCAGAAAAAAAGGATCGGTTTGAGCTACCACCCGGTGCAGTCACAGAAAAACTGATACACGCGCTAGAGAGCCCGCGCCCAAAGCCGCGCTACCACGTCACGACACCTACCCGCATCGCCGGGATATTAAAGCGCCTGCTGAGTACGCGTGCGTTAGATAAAGTTTTACTAAAAAATTAGGTTCGGAATCTAATCTCAAACCTCAATCTACATCAAAGCGGAAGTAGATGACAAAGCCG
>CAZCKD010000268.1:0-4333 GCA_964498925.1 uncultured Granulosicoccaceae bacterium | reverse complement strand
ATGCTGCTCAACGATCCCAAAGGCGCCATTGTCGATATGCGCCCTTACACTAATTGGATTACGGGAGCTAAATAGTTGCAGAATCAATGCGCTGGTCTAGAGGAATTCTTTGAATCTGCAGGTTTTCTATCGATCTTTTTCGATATCTCTTGCGGATTTACCATTCTATTTAACGACCCTTTCGCGGTACTGTTTGTCGTACTTGCCGCCTTCGTAGGCATTATCTTCGGCGCTCTGCCCGGCTTAACAGCTGCCGCAGCTATTGCCATGATGCTTCCCATTCTTATTGCTTATAACGATGAAATCGGCGGTTTGGCCGGTTTAGCGTTCCTCTATGTCATCGGTAAATCTGGGCGCTACGGAGGCTCCATCGCCGCCATACTCTTTAATACGCCGGGCACTGCTGCCTCTGCTGCGACTATGCAAGACGGATATCCCATGACCCAAAAGGGTCAAGCAGGTAAAGCCCTAAAAACGGCTACCGTCGCTTCTGCCTACGGTGATTATTTTGGCGAGATCGTATTAATCTTTGGCGCGGTTGCCATCGCAGGTTTTACCCGACAATTCGGCCCACCTGAAAACTTTGCCATTTACTTAATGGCGTTTGTTGTCATTGGCTCCGTTGTCAGCGACAGCATCATTAAAGGCATCATTTCTACGCTGTTCGGCGCGGTGGTAGGACTGATTGGTGAAGACATTATCACCGGCCAATTTAAGATGACTATGGGCATTGATGAGCTTGAGTCCGGTATGGCTCTGGTGCCTCTTCTTATCGGGGTATTCGTTATATCCGAAGTTATTATCCAGGCAGAGAAAGCAGCCAAAGTCAAAATGACTAAGATGGCGTCAGACAAAATGGATGACCCCACGGCGCACTACTTCACGTGGCCTGAATTCAAACGATGTGTTCCACTGATGTTCCGTTCATCCATTTACGGCTCCCTGATCGGAATGATGCCTGGGCTGGGTTCCTCAGTAGCCTGCTTTGTGGCCTACGGCGAAGAGAAGCGCAAGTCTAAGAAAAAAGATGAATGGGGCACCGGTATTGTCGAGGGAATCGCCGCACCTGAATCAGCTAATAACGCGGTCTCCGGTCCATCGATGATTCCATTACTGACACTGGGTATTCCAGGCTCTACCATCGCAGCCGTACTGATCGGCATGTTTCTGGTCAACGGTCTGCAACCGGGGCCCAGTATCTTTGCGACAGAGCCACCTTTGTTCATGGGCGGTCAGCTGATTAGCCCGCGCGAATTTATATTCGGCATCTTTGCGGCAGGTCTGATTGGTATTGCTTGTTATGCTCTCATCGGTTACTTCGCAGCACCGTTCATTGGACGTATGATTGCGATACTGCCAACTCAGTACCTCTACCCGTTTATTTTCATGACGGCACTGGCGGCTAGCTACTCATCACGTGCGTCCATTTGGGATGTTGGTTTTGCACTGTTGTTTGGCGTTATTGGATACGCGATGCGGCGAACAAACTTTTCTGCAGCGGCATTTATTATCGCCTTTGTGCTCACGGCCAGCATGGAAGAGGCATTCCGACAATCCATGATCATTTCTGATAATGGTTTTCTGGTCTTCCTGAGCTTTGAATATCAAGGCAAGTTCTCTTATGCCCCTATATTCTTATTGATAGGGCTATCTGTTGTGCTGTTCAGATCCTGGTCTAGCTTCCGATCCAGAAAAGTTGAGGCAAAGGATAGTTAAGGACGTACGTGGCGCTATTTGATATCCGTTTTATACCGATATTCTTCTTCGGGTTTTTAGGCGGGTTAGCTGCACTCTGGATTGGAGTTCCCATGCCCTTCATGTTGGGGGGCATTACAGGTGCAGCCAGCTATGTCCTCTGGTACGAACGTCACGATAAAAAACTCCCCAAGCTCTCCAGATGGGTTCGTCTGGTCTTCATGTCCATTATCGGCGCCATGATTGGGTCTCGCTTCTCCCCCGAGCTGCTGACCTTGATTCCGCAGTTCTGGATTTCGGGGCTGGCGCTAATCCCATTCATTCTCCTTGCTCACGGTGGCTGCTACGCCATCATGCGTGGGCTTGGAAAATACGAGAAGCTTGACGCTTATTTCGCAGCCCTGCCCGGCGGAATAATTGATGCGGCAGCACTTGCGGAAGAAGCGGGAGCGGACCTACGTATTGTGACCGCACAGCATTTTATTCGCATCATATTAGTCGTCGCTTCAATACCTCTTTTGTTTCTGTTTGTGCAAGGCGATGCCGTTGGCTCCCTGGCCGGACAATCGATGGCAACGGCCGACTATGATTTTGTAGATGTTGCCCTTCTCCTGACGATTGCACTCGTCGGTTTGTATCTAGGCCAGCTCACTAAACTACCTGTGTCACATATGCTTGGGCCCTTGTTATTAGCATTGGCACTCACCGTTGGCGGTGTTGCAGAAATTGATATTCCGCCCTGGTTAGGACACGTTGCGCAATTCATGGTGGGCACTGCACTGGGTGCGCAGTTTTCCGGTATCTCTCGTCGCTTGTTAATGAAGGGATTCGGTATCGGTTTACTGACCGGCGGCTACATGCTTTTTCTCGCGGCCACCCTCGCCTTAATTCTTGTGAACTATGTACCCGCTGATTTTGGCGCTTTGTTCATCAGCTTTGCTGCGGGTGGTTTGGCCGAAATGAGCCTGATTGCCCTATCGCTAAATTTTAATCCTGTGGTGGTGGCATTGCATCATTTGGGTCGAATACTACTCACCGTCTGGTTGGGAAATTTTATTTCGCGTCGGGTGCTTAAGCTTGTGCCTGACTCATAAAAACATTGCCGGTTGCGTGTGCAGGCTTGGACGCACCGCTAACCTACATTAAATTCAAAACAGTATTAGTCAACAGAATTACAAGTCATCGAATTTTTAGTTAACGGGATCGCTTTCACAAGTAAACCGTCAGCGAATGAACCTATAAGGAACCATAAAATGACCAACGAATTGAATCTGCCCACTGACAAAATCATCGCGCGCGTTGACGGTGCCACGGGCCATGTAATTTTTAATAACCCTGAACGATACAATGCGGTCTCCCTCGAGATGTGGGATGCGGTAGAAGTCGCATTGACTGCTTTCGCTGAAGACAACAAAATTCGCGTGGTCGTGTTATCAGGCGCAGGTGGTAAAGCGTTTGTTTCCGGTGCTGATATTTCAAAGTTTGAAAAAGAGCGTGGATCTAAAGATGCGACCACTCATTATAATGCTCGCCTAAAGGTCGTTTACGACATTATCGAAAACTACCCTAAACCAACCATTGCCATGATTGACGGGCACTGCATTGGCGGTGGTCTTAACCTGGCCTGTTGCACCGATTTTCGTATCGCGTCAGAAAAGTCTCGATTTGCGATGCCTGCGGCCAAGCTTGCCCTTGGTTATCCGTTTGATGCTATCCGGCGACTGGTTAATGCGGTGGGTTCAGCATCGGCAAAACAGTTGATGTTTACGGCCAAGTCCATTGACGCTGAAGCAGCTCTGCGACAAGGCCTAGTGCAAGAAGTCGTTGCCGACGGAGAGCTAACAGAGCGTGTGGATGCGTTAGCTGCCAATATTTCTGACAACGCTCCGCTCACAATACGTGCAATGAAATTTATCGCCACGCAAGTTATGCAACCCGACCCGTCTGCTCGCGATTTAGATCGCTGCGATGAAATGGTTGCCGAGTGTTTTGCATCCGAAGATTATGTGGAAGGCCGCAAAGCGTTTATGGAAAAACGTAAGCCTGACTTTCAAGGTAAGTAGATTGGTTTTATAAAACTTTGGGCGCTTTGGCTTGCTGTTAGGTTGCCAAAGCGTATGAAGTCATTCCTATAGAATTACGATGAATAGCTTTCCGAATACGTATCAATCCTTAAAGCGTGATTTAGCTAATCTAAAAATTAGTTTAAATGATGGATTGTTTGTTCATAGCTCGATGAGTGCGATTGGCACCACAATCGGTGGACCGCGAACGGTCGTTGAAGCGATTCTTTCGGTTGTCGGAGACAAAGGGCTGGTTGGTATGCCAGGGTTTTCTGCAGATGCTTATTTTCCAGTAAATGTGGACAAGCAAAATCTCACTGAAAAAGAACGCCTGCGTATTGAAGACGCCGTACCTGGCTTTGATCTTTATAAGTCGCCGGCTGATGGTATGGGTGTTATTGCAGAAACGTTTCGAACCTGGCCAAATACCGTTAGAAGCAACCATCCGACAGTCTCCATTTGCTTGAATGGTTTTGAAGCAGAGAATTTTCTGTCAGAGCATTCAATTCCTTGGGCTACTGGCGAGAAAACTCCTCTTGGAAGCTTGTGTCATCGCCCAAATATGAAAATACTCC
>CAZCKD010000267.1:0-4335 GCA_964498925.1 uncultured Granulosicoccaceae bacterium | reverse complement strand
CGTTTTGTACTTGTAAGGTGCGATTCAACGGCAGACGCATGCGCGAGTGCGGAGCTGTTAATGATGTGAATAACGCGCAATCCCAACCGGCATAGTAGCGGCTGAGGTTTTTTCCCAAGTCGCTGTAGAAACGCGTATCCGCAGCCAGTCTTTCACCATAGGGCGGATTGGTGATAAGTAAACCTGCGTGGGTACCCGCAGCTTCCTGGATTTTTCCAGCCGTTAACGATTGACCACTGACCGATACAATTTCATCCAATCCAGCCAGCAGCAGATTGTGCTGACACGCCTCTACTGCACGCAAATCATTATCAGCCCCCATGATGTCCACAGGACATGACCGCTGACTCTCCTTCGCCGCTGCCAGCAGTTCGGCCCATACCTCACTATCGTGGCCACGCCACCCTTCAAAGCCAAAGTAGGTGCGGTACAACCCCGGCGCCTGATGACAGGCCATCATGGCAGCTTCTATTAGCAAGGTACCTGACCCACACATCGGGTCGACCAGCGATTGCCCGGCTTCCACCGCCTCCGGCCATTGACACGCATACAGTAAGGCCGCGGCAAGATTCTCTTTGAGCGGCGCCAGACCTTGTGCATCCCGGTAGCCGCGACGATGCAGGCTGCTACCGGACAAATCGATGGCCACCCGTGCTTTATCCCGAAACAGATACACGTTGATGCGCACATCCGGCGTTTCGCGCTCAACATTCGGTCGTCGACCGGTTGATTCGCGAAATTGATCGACGACGGCGTCCTTAACCTTGAGCGCACCATATTGAGAATGGGTGATGGCCGACTTGGCCGTGAAAAAATCAACAGCGAGACTGCCATCCACATCGAGATGCTCAGACCAGTCAATTTCCTGAATTAAGGCATACAGAGCCTCAGGGGATTCCGCCTTGCCCGAATGTATCGGCAATAGAATGCGATTCGCCACGCGAGACCACAGGCAGGCGGTATAGCCTGCCCTTACGCCACCGTGAAATCGAACCCCGGCACCTGCCACCTGAATGCCCGGCAATGCCAGTTCACCCAGCTCAGCAGCTAGGATGTGTTCGAGACCCGAGGCACAGGTTGCATACAACTCACGTTGATCACTGTCAGGCTTTGAGTTGTTTGTCGTGCTTGAATGGGACAAAAGTCAGTCATCCGGTACGGGGAAAATTAAAAATCTCGTCACAAGAGCGTTGACGAGCAGGATCAATCATGTCTGTCTTGGATACAATGGCTATTGTATACGGGGAAAACGATGCTGCACCAAAACCCGGCAGCTGATTAAATACCATGAAACTGACAAGCTACGGCGCTGCGGAAGAAGTCACAGGATCCTGCCATCTTATCGAACTGGGCAATACCCGTGTGCTTCTCGATTGTGGTCTGATTCAAGGTCGCCGAAAAGACCAGCTTAGAAATCACGACAAGTTTCCATTCAACCCGGCAACGCTAGATGCCGTGGTGCTCAGCCACGCACATATCGATCACTGCGGTCGACTGCCCATGTTGGTCGATCAAGGATTCAAAGGCAAAATTCATTGCCATGCCGCCACTGCCGATCTGGTGCAAATTCTTTTAAAAGATTCTGCGCACCTCAACGCCCGCGATGTCGAGTACCGAAACAAGAGACGACTAAGAGCTGGCAAGCCACTCCTATCCCCGCTTTACGATCAATCTGATGTCGAGGACACGCTAACTCGCTTAGACGAATTGCCCTATGAGACCCCCCGAGACATTGCTCAGGGAGTTTCCATTCAACTTTTTGATGCCGGACATATTCTTGGATCGTCAATGGTTGAGCTTACGCTGACCGAAGGCAAAGAGACGCGCACGGTTGTATTTAGTGGTGATCTGGGGCACCAGGGTTCTCCTATCTTGCGCGACTTTACTCGACTGAAAAAGGCCGACCTGGTGTTGATGGAAAGTACTTATGGCAATCGCGTACACCGCGATTGGGCAGACACCTTGGTAGAAGTGAGCGAAATTGCCAGTGCGTTGAGTAGCGTCAGGGGCAACATCTTAATTCCGGCTTTCTCCGTGGGCCGAAGCCAGATGATTCTGTACACCATGGCCCGCTTCTTCGATGAATGGGACCTTGGCAGGTGGCAAATATTTTTGGACAGCCCCATGGCCATTCGCGCCAGTGAGGTCTATCTGAAACACACCACTTTGTACGACGAGGAAGCAGCGGCCTACTACAAGAAAAATGGCCCGCTATTGGCCATGCCCAATCTGAAATTTTCCCAGACTGCAGATGAATCAAGAGCCATTAACAAAATGCCTTCGGGTGCCATCGTCATTGCCGGCAGCGGCATGTGCACCGGTGGCCGAATCATGCACCACCTGAAGCACAACCTCTGGCGACCGGATGCGCACGTCATTATTGCCGGTTACCAATCTCCCGGCTCGTTAGGCCGAAAACTGGTAGATGGTAAGAAAATGGTGAAGATCTGGGGCGAGCGCATTCAGGTGCGCGCCAGTATCCACACCATTGGTGGTCTCTCTGCCCATGCGGATCAGCAAGGCATGATTGACTGGTATAACAACTTTGAGAACAAGCCACCGGCTCTGCTGGTCCACGGCGAAAAACGCGCTATGCGGACACTTAGCCAAAAGCTCGCCGACGAGTACAATGCTGTCGCGGTTCCTGCCAAACGCGGAAAAACGACAGACTTACTCGCGTTAGACACGTTTGGTCGTTAATCCGTCGTTTCAATCAGGGTAATCGGATCAAAAGCCGGGTTTACTTGCACAATAAATGGGCTCGGCCACAATGGTTACAACGGGCCTTAGAATTATTTAAGAGAAAGAGTTTATGAGTGTTGAAGAACGAGAGTCGATGGAATTTGATGTCGTGGTTGTTGGAGCAGGCCCCGCCGGCTTGTCCACTGCCTGCAGACTCATGCAAATCGCTCAGGAAAACGAGCAGGAAATCAGCGTAGTCGTCCTCGAGAAAGGCTCTGAAGTCGGCGCTCACATATTGTCCGGTGCCGTCGTTGAGCCGCGCGCACTGACTGAATTGTTCCCTGATTGGCAGTCCGAAGATGCACCGTTGAAAACAGCGGTAACCCGCGATGACATTATGTTTTTCACCAGCGCAACCAAGTCGATGCGCATGCCGGGGTTTCTATCACCTAAAACGATGCATAACGAGGGCAATTACATCGCCAGCGTAGGCAACCTGACACGTTGGCTCGCAGAAAAAGCGGAAAGTATGGGTGTCGAAATTTTCCCGGGATTCGCAGCTGCGGAAGTCTTATTCCATGAAGACGGTCGAGTCAAAGGGGTTGCGACGGGCGATATGGGCCTTGATGAATCCGGCCAGCCCAAAGACGGTTTCGAACGCGGTATGGAGCTGCATGCTAAATACACGGTCTTCTCAGAAGGGTGTCGCGGTCACTTAGGTAAACAACTCATCGAACAGTTCAAACTGGACGAAGGTAAGTCACCTCAACACTATGGCATCGGTCTTAAAGAGCTTTGGCAGATAGATCCTGCTAAACACGAACCTGGCGTTGTCGTTCATGGCGCAGGCTGGCCTTTGTCAGAAACGGGCTCCACCGGTGGTGCCTTTTTGTATCACCTTGAAGACAACCAGGTTGTCGTCGGACTCATCATCGATCTGAATTATTCCAATCCGCATCTCAGTACATTCGATGAATTCCAACGCTTCAAACAACACCCGGTAATCCGTGAAGTTCTCGAAGGTGGAGAAAGAGTGTGTTACGGCGCAAGAGCTATCGCAAAAGGTGGTTTGAATTCACTGCCTAAGATGAGTATGCCTGGTGGCCTGCTTGTAGGTTGCGATGCAGGCACACTGAACTTTGCCAAAATCAAAGGCACGCACACGGCCATGAAGTCCGGCATGGTTGCAGCAGAATCTATAGCTAAGGCATTGGCCGATGGCCAAGAAGGTCAGGAAATCACGGACTTTACTGATGCATATCTGTCTAGCTGGGCTGGAGACGAACTTAAAGCCTCGCGCAACTTCGGACCCGTGTTGCACAAGTTCGGCATGTATCTGGGCGGTGCTTACAATTTCATCGATCAGAATTTCTTCGGTGGGAAACTCCCCTTCAACTTTAAGGATGAAACACCGGATCACGCCTGCATGAAGCGAGCAGATGCGTGCAACCCACCCAACTACTCAAAGCCCGATGGTGTCATCAGTTTCGATAAGCCATCGTCGGTGTTTTTATCTAATACCAATCACGAAGAAAATCAGCCTGTGCATCTTCAACTTAAAGATGCTGAGTTACCTGTCAGGGACAACCTGCCAAACTTTGCTGAGCCTGCGCAACGTTACTGTCCGGTTGGTGTGTATGAAGTGATTATTGA
>CAZCKD010000266.1:0-4413 GCA_964498925.1 uncultured Granulosicoccaceae bacterium | reverse complement strand
ATTCGGAATGTACTGATATTCGGCGGTGGTTATGATGTCAATCAGGATCCTGACGATCCTAAAACAACTGCGGTACCGAATATGGTTGATGGTGTTGGCAACACTGTATTTATAGTTGATGCGGATAGCGGGAATCATATTTGGAGTGCTAATCCATCATCAAGTGCTTTCGGGGATATGGACTTCAGTATACCGTCTAATTTACGAGTTATTGATATTAACTCTGATGGTTTAGCCGACCGAATCTACGTTGGTGATATGGGGGGGCAGCTGTGGAGGTTGGATATTAATTCCCATCATGTGTCTGGACAGTGGTTTGTTCAAGCAGGAGTATTGGCTCAACTAGGACAGCCATCTGGAAGAACTTCACATGCAGGAGTTCATGCGCGTCGTTTTTACGCTGAGCCCGATGTTTCTCTGATTAACCACCAAGGTCAAAGATTTATGTCAGTCAGTATAGGCTCTGGTTGGCGTGCTAATCCGTTGAGTAAATCAACCAATGATAGGTTTTACATGATTCGTGATGACCACGCGCTGAGCGTGCCACAACCAGGTGAGTATGGGAAAAAGGACGGTAGTTCATGGAATCCTATTGAAGAAAGTGATTTGGTGGATGTTACAGGCACTATCACCGATTCGTCGGACCCTGTTGAAAACGGTTGGATGCTGCAATTGATAGACGCTGGAGAAAAGGTTCTTGGGCGTAGTGTGACTATCGATGGGCAAGTGGTATTTACAAGCTACAGTCCAATAACACCGACTGATCCGTGTGCGCCAGGTACTGGGCATAGTTATGCGTATGCGCTAGACGTTTTAAATGGTAATCCTGCGGTTTCGCTGACAACAGGTACAAATACTTCGACAGGTTTAACGAGTGCTGACCGTAGAGAAGCGATTAAGGGCGAAGGTATTCCACCTCCACCAACGACGGTTATGGTTAACGACAATGGTGTGACTAAAACGGCCAATTTTAGTGGTGGTCGACGTATCGTTAAGCCTGTGCAACCGGGTGAGTTGACGCTTCGTACTTATTGGCAGGATGCAGGTCGTGGTATGACGCCTGAAGAGGCGCAGAATTTAGAATAAAATCAGTCCAACAACGACACCATAGCGTACTGTTTTACGTAGGAAGTTATATTCGATAGCTTTCTACGTGCACGGTCCTATTAAAGAATATGTCTGTTGTTGGATTGATTTTCCCAAATCAACTGTATGCTAATCATCCGGTTCTGACCGACGATGTGTCCACGGTGTATTTGGTCGAAGACTCCTTATTTTACGGGGACGACCAATACCCGTTAGACATGCATCCGTTAAAAATTCGTTATCACGATGCGACGTTAACTCATTATGAAAATGAGTTAAGAAATCGATCCTGCCGTGTAAAGCGCGTGCATTATGAAAAGGGCAAAAGTCAGCTAGATAACGTATTTTCAGATATCAAAAATAATGATGATAATGTGGTTCGTGTTTGTGACCCTCATGATTATATTCTGCTGAAAAGACTTCACTCCTGCGCTGAAAAAGCCGGCGTAGAGCTAAAATTTCTAGACTCTCCAGGCTTTATAAATTCGCGATCCGATAACGAACATTGGCGATCTCAGAATAAGTCCTGGAACATGGCAGGCTTCTATAAGCATCAACGCCGAAGGCTCAATGTGCTAGTTGAGAAGGATCAGCCTGTTGGTGGTCAATGGAGTTTTGACGAGCAAAATAGACGCAAAATACCAAAGAAAGAGTTAACAAATATTCCTCCGTTTTCGCAGTTTATTGATAAAGATAATGAGCCTCCCTTAGAGAAATATTCAGAAGACAGCCTCGTTTCGAAAAATCTGGTTTATCCAACTAATCATCAGGATGCACAGCGCTGGCTCGAAAGCTTCTACCAGAATCGATTTCAGCAGTTTGGTCCGTTTGAAGATGCCATTGTCGAGGGACATAATTGGCTTTATCACAGTGTGCTGACGCCGATGCTAAATGTTGGCCTTTTAAACCCAAGTCATGTTGTGGATACAGCTATCGATGCGGCCGTCGAATTTAACGTTCCCTTAAATAGTTTGGAAGGTTTTGTACGTCAGATCATTGGATGGCGTGAGTACGTTCGTGCTTCTTATGATGAGCTGAGTGTTCATATGCGCAACGGTAATCATTGGAATCATCATAGGGAAATGCCTGTAGCATTTTATGAAGGGACTACGGGTATTCATCCGGTGGATGATGTCATCCGCAGAGTGAACAATACTGGGTATTGCCATCACATTGAACGATTGATGGTTTTGGGCGGGTTTATGTTTTTATGCGAGATTAAACCTGATGCCATCTACACATGGTTTATGGAAAAATTTATTGATAGTTATGATTGGGTGATGGTGCCTAACGTTTATGGCATGAGCCAGCATGCTGACGGCGGGAGCATAACGACCAAACCCTATTTCTCAGGTTCCAATTATATTATTAAAATGAGCCACTACAAAAAAGGCGAGTGGTCTGAGATTTGGGACGCCTTATTCTGGCGCTGGATTATCAAAAACCAACCTGCGCTAGCATCAAATCACCGATGGTCGATGATGGTAAGTCAAGTAAAACGAATGGATGAATCCAAACGTCAATCGCATATTGACATCGCAGAGCACTACTTAAAGTCACTAGAGTTAAATAAGTAGCGTTTAGTTTGTTATGTGCATCGTCATTTAATTGATATGGCTGATAAAAAAATCCATTCAGCGCTAAAAGAATCCAAGCTATGTCCTGTGTGTCTTCGGCCGTTTAATAATCGAAAAAAATGGCAGAGTCGTGGGCAATGGGATTCGATAAAATACTGCTCGGAGCGTTGCAGAAGAGATGCTGCCAAATTAGGAAGAAGTAGGTAGGGCAATCAATTTATCTCTTGCATTATTGATACTGCGTCAATTCTATTGTTAGGTTGGAGGCAGCATCGTGGTTGAACCAACGGCGGTGGCAATAGGCGTGACTTCAAAAATGTGAACCCGAACAAACTATAACCACCGCATATGAACACGGTGCACGTCGAGAATTGATGTGTTCGTTTACCATTTTGTGAGCAGGTTTTATCGTCTGGATACGAATGTATTCGTATCAAATAAATACGTAAAGTCGGGCCATTTAAAATTCGCGAAATGTTAGGCGCTTAAATCATGACATCAGTAAATCCAGTCAGCTCTCAGAATATTAAGGTAAGCGATACCAATGACAATGTAGGAACTGATGCTGATAGTATTATCGATGCATCGGCCGAGCCTATTACGCTTCAGGAGTTTAATCGTCTTAATCGTGATGGCGAAAGAGATGGGCTTGATTATTATGAGAGCACTCAAGATGATGTCCGTGGAGTATTTAGTAACCTTGAAAACACCCGAGAATATGTCGTAGTCAACGGAAACGATGCAACTATAGATACGGGGCGTGGTGACGATGCAGCATACCTGGAAGGCGATAATAACTCAGTGACGTTCGGTAACGGCAGCGACGTCGGTGGTACGTTGGGAAAGAATGGCTTCGTTATGGGTGAGTCTGGAAGTGATGAGCTTTATGCGATAGGTGAGCATTCGGCCGCCTATGGTGGTACTGGAAACGACTACGTTGAAGTTAGTGGTCAGTCTGCTGTTGGATATGGTGACCAAGGCAACGACCGCATTATTACCCAAGGTAGCGGAGCCTATGGTTTTGGTGGTGTAGATGATGACACCTTAGTTGCTGCTGGAACGAGAGGGTTTGTTGCTGGAGAGTCCGGTGATGACAAACTGATACTAAGTGGTTTGGATAACACTGCTAAAGGTGGTGAGGGCAATGACAAAATAGCTCTACTAAATAGAGGTGTCGCAGACGGTGGAGTGGGTGACGATAGTTTCTTGTTAGCTAATGATGCTGTCGGTTCTGTCGTCTCAGGTGGCGAAGGTGAAGACTCTGTATTCTTGGAGATTGCTTTCGATGGAGATATTCCCTGGGAATTAGATGTGCCTGATTTAGGTAATGACGGCGATTCCAGCTTAACGATAAATGGAAGTGGTTATACGCTTAGTGGTGTCGAGAATATTTATTTCGCTGATGGTAAATCAGTTAAATATGATGGAGAAAAATGGGGTGTCTCAGCTGATCCAGCCCCGAGCGTCCCTGATACGCTTGAACTGGATCCTTTAGAACGAGTACCGGAAAGTCATCTAGAGGCGGAGAATCCAGAGCTCAGTACGTTTGATGAAGGGTTAGAAAATAGTGCAAGCATGGTTTCGGACTTGACTTTGGATGAAGTCGCAAGCGCAACTGAACATACATCTGCCGATATTAGTGTTAGTGCTAATTCTAAAGAAGGCACGAGTGTTGGTACAGGTGCGGCAGCAGTTGATAATGTGAGTGCAAGTGCAAGTGCAAGTGCAAGTGCAAGTGCAAGTGCAAGTG
>CAZCKD010000265.1:0-4420 GCA_964498925.1 uncultured Granulosicoccaceae bacterium | reverse complement strand
GTCCCGCTATAAACGATCTTGCCGTCGACGTAATCAGGAATTCCGCAGTTGGCTTTAGCAACTAGGGCAGGTTTTACACCGATGGAATCAGCCGCTGTAACCAAATTGCATACGGCCGCCACGACTTCTGAAGCGCCTACACCGCAATTGCTTCCGATGGCAGAAATATGAGTATTTAGACCGGTGCTGATTTTCAATGTTTCTGCCGGCGTCAGACCCATCATGGTCCGACCATTAGTATCGATGCTGACGGTGTAAACGATTGGCAATCCAATATCCGCTGCACCCAGCACGGCGGCTTCAATCTCCTCTGCTGAAGAGATGGTTTCGATCCAGAGAACGTCAACGCCTCCATCTGCCAGTGCTTGCGCCTGTTCGGCAAATGCTTTTCGGGCTTCATCAATACTCACCGGACCGTTAGGTTCCAGTATTTCGCCTGTAGGCCCCATGGAACCCGCTACAAGAACTTTTTTGTCAGATTTATCCGCTTCGGCTCGCGCAAGTTCAGCCGCACGGCTGTTGAGCTCGTGAACACGGTGACCGGCGTCATGTAGCGCGAGTCGGTAAGACGTACCACCGAAGCTATTAGTCAGTATGATGTCAGAGCCAGCATCTACGAAAGATTGATGCAATGCGCTGATTCTGTCGGGGTGGTCGATATTCCACAATTCGGGTGCATCCCCGGTTTGTAGTCCCACTTCGAACAGGTTTGTACCGGTAGCACCGTCTGCTAGCAGAACACCCTTCTCGTCGAGTAATTCTTTTAAAATGTTAGTCATAGAGTCAAATTAACACGTGGTGTTATTTAAATAGGTTAATTACGCCAGGTAACCTGCAGATGTGAGTAGGCGGCAAAAATACCTAGTGGTGCTTTTTTCGCTTGTTTTGGTCACTGACAACGCTGATATTGATCAATATTGACTGTGAAAATCAGCTCTAATGTAGGGGCTGGATGTTAGCTTTGCCGGATTTAGACTTTGGTCTTTCAAGAAGGGGGCCGATAACCGTCAGTAGTGGATGCTATGTTGTACGAATATTGAGTAACGTGCTTTTGTTCATTGCATTCGTCTCAATAATGAAGGGGTCGATTGTTTTGATTAACGGCTCCGAGTAGGGTGCGTTTGTGGATTGATTGTGGCGGCACTCCGTATTTGTGCAGCGCATGAAATCGATGTTTACAACAGGATTTAGGTACTGACATGCTATTAGGACTAGGAAAGCCGCCGGAAGCTAATCGGATTGATACGATCCCGGTACCTGGTTATGTTGGTTGCATGGGACTTGTAGCGTGTCCAGGTACGCGAATAGATAAACCGCCCAGTGGCAATAAAAAAATCCTGAACGCAGATCTAGAAGAGATCAGCCAGTGGGGTGCCAACGGCATTCTGTGTTTGGTCGAACCCCATGAATTGGTGTTGAACAAAGTCGAGGCGTTACCTTCGAGCGCCCAGAACGCTGGCATCTGGTGGAAACACCTCCCGATTATCGACATGGATATCCCGAATCAGGCTTTCGAAGATGTCTGGGCAGTGGAAGGTGAGCGTATTCGACATGCATTGCGTATCGGTGAGCGAGTCGCCATTCACTGCTACGCAGGGTTGGGCCGAACCGGCATGATTGCCGCGCGCATCCTGGTTGAGTTTGGTGTCGATCCTGAGCAAGCGATCAAGCGTGTACGTCGTGAAAATCGCCGCCGCATTCAGAAT
Organism: uncultured Granulosicoccaceae bacterium; assembly: GCA_964498925.1. Lineage (GTDB taxonomy): Bacteria > Pseudomonadota > Gammaproteobacteria > Granulosicoccales > Granulosicoccaceae > Granulosicoccus. Next base: position 2,714 of record CAZCKD010000265.1, on the reverse strand, counting down.
AAGTCGCAGGCGAATTTTGTTCGAAGCTGCTACTCGCTGGTCGATAATTATTAATTCGCTGAAACAGGCCCTTTTAAAGATTCCAGGTTCAATAATTACCTGTAAATCAGGGCGTAAGGTCGTTTGGTGTTATGCTCGCGTCGTTGCGACAACACCTGTTTTTGCGCTCAACGGCCATTATTCGTCGGTTGAGATAATTAGAAGGTTAACGCTATGAATACTCCGGAATCTTCCCCACGACGCGGCCGACGCGGCGGTGGCAGGGAAGCAAAACGCGCCCGTGCTGCATCTTCTGGTCCTTCGGCTCCTTATATCAAACGCAATATCCCTTATTTTGAGATTCTCAATGAGGAGGGGTTGCAGCAGATTGAGCACAACGCAGACACTATCCTTGAAGAAATCGGTATCGATTTCCGCGATGATGCTGAAGCTCTGGATATGTGGCGCGAAGCCGGGGCTGATGTTCAGGGTGAGCGTGTTCGCTTTCCGCGAGGCCTATGTCGTAAATTAGTTAGCGATAGTGCGCCGGCTCAATTCACTCAGCATGCACGCAACCCAGCCAAATCGGTTGTCATTGGCGGGAATAATACGGTTATGGTGCCAGCCTATGGGCCTCCGTTCGTGCATGATCTGGACAAAGGGCGTCGATACGCCACCATCGAAGATTTTCAAAATTTCGTCAAGCTAGCGTATTTGAGTCCTTCGCTACATCATTCAGGCGGTACGGTTTGCGAGCCTGTGGATTTACCGGTTAACAAGCGACACTTTGATATGGTGTATGCGCACATGCGTTACTCCGATAAGCCATTTATGGGGTCGGTGACTGCGCCTGAACGTGCGCAGGATACGGTTGATATGGCTAAGATTCTGTTTGGTGATGACTGGATCGATCCAGCCACCGGGCAGGAAAAAACTGTCGTTGTAAATTTGATCAACGCCAATTCACCAATGACTTTTGACGACACGATGTTGGGTGCCGCGAAAGTGTATGCGCGCGCCAATCAGGGTTGTATTGTTTCACCGTTCATCTTGGCTGGAGCAATGTCGCCAGTGACGGTGGCTGGCACTGCTGCTCAGATATTGGCTGAAGCATTGGCCGGGATGGCGTTTGTTCAATTGGTAAGACCTGGTGCCCCCGTTGTCTTTGGCACATTTGCCAGTTCGGTATCGATGCAATCCGGTGCTCCAACTTTCGGTTCACCAGAGCCTACTCAGGTCATGTACATCTGTGCGTCACTGGCCCGCAGATTAGGTGTGCCTTTCAGAAGTGGAGGTGGTTTGTGCGCGTCAAAACTACCCGATGCTCAAGCTGCTTATGAAGCTGCGAATACGCTTCAGTCAGCAGCCATGGCCGGTGTCAATTTCATGCTGCACACAGCCGGTTGGTTAGAAGGTGGGCTAGCCATGGGGTATGAGAAATTCATGATGGATGCCGATCAGGCAAGTATGCTCGGCGTACTGCTCAGCGGTGTGGATATGTCAGAAAATGGTCAGGCGCTGGATGCCTTGCGTGAAGTGGGTCCTGGGAATCATTTTCTAGGGTGTACTCACACCCAGAACAACTTCCAGACTGCGTTCTGGCGCTCTGAAATATCCGATAACAACAGTTTCGAGCAATGGGAGTCAGAGGGCTCGCTCGATGCTTCGCAACGTGCCAATGCGAAATGGAAAGCGGCGTTAGCGAGTTATGAAGCCCCTAATATTGATATTGCAACGGATGAAGCACTGCAGTCTTTTATTACGCAGCGAAAAAATGCTTTTCCTGATGCAAATTATTAGTCACACTCGGAACTGCCCGGTAACGACTATAGTCAGAGATAGTAAGAAATCCTGTTAGTCGCAAGTTCACCACGAGACACATCTACGATATTCCATGATCGGTTCGGCTGAAACAACGACTCGCATCGGTTTTTATCTGGTGCCGCAATTTTCAATGCTTGCTTTCAGCAGTGCATTGGAAGCGTTGCGTATGGCCAATCATAACAGTGGAAAAACCCTCTATCGGTGGAATCTGATTTCAACCGACGGTGAACAGGTCACCAGTAGTAGCGGCATACCGTTTCCCGTATCTCACAGTGCTCAGACACGTGAGAGTTACGACGCTGTTTTCGTCTGTGGTGGGTTAAATGTTCATTTGGTTCATGATGAGCCGGGGATGCAGTGGCTGAAGCAGCTGGACAAGCAGCGGACTGTGTTAGGGGCGATCTGTACAGGCACGTATTTGCTGGCCCGCGCTGAGCTATTGAATGATTATCGATGCACTATTCACTGGGAAAATCTGGCGGCCGCTCGTGAGGAATTTCCACAGCTGGTGATATCGGCTGAATTGTTCGAAATAGATAGAGATCGCTATACCTGTGCGGGTGGTACAGCGCCTTTGGATATGATGCTTAGCGAAATTCGGAGTCGTCACAGTAGCGCTTTGGCCACACGTATTTCCGAGCAATTCATGTGTGAACGTATTCGAGATCAGAACGATCGTCAAAGGGTTCCGTTGACTCAGCGTATTGGTGCGAATCAACCTAAGTTGGCAGAGGCTGTTTCGTTGATGGAAGCTAATATTGAGGAGCCCATGACGCTGGATGAGTTATCTCATCATGTAGGATTGTCGAGGCGTCAGCTGGAACGATTATTCCAGCGCTATTTGCACTGCGTACCTACACGGTATTATCTGGAGCTTCGATTAGAGCGGGCCAGACAGCTGCTGTTGCAAA
>CAZCKD010000264.1:0-4430 GCA_964498925.1 uncultured Granulosicoccaceae bacterium | reverse complement strand
GCAAGGTTATTATCGTTCTTAGCGATCGAGAACTGATAACCGGCATGCTACCTGTTCATGCGCTGCTGGCAACCGGTGCCGTGCATCACGCATTAATAAAAGCATCCTGCCGCCCTGATGCCAATATCGTTGTCGAAACGGGTACAGCACGCGACTCGCATCAAATAGCGGTTCTCGTGGGTTACGGCGCTACTTGTGTCTTCCCTTATCTGGCTTACGAGTCCATTCAGGGGATGTCCCGACGCGGCGAACTACCCGCTGATGACGTGCCTCAGCTTGAACAAAACTATCGCCGTGGCATAAACAAGGGCTTGATGAAAATCCTGTCCAAAATGGGTATTTCAACAATATCCAGTTACCGAGCAGCACAGCTTTATGAAATTGTAGGTCTGCACTCTGAAGTTGTTGATCTGTGTTTCACCGGCACCACCAACCGCATTGAAGGCATGGCCTTCAGCGATATCGAAGTTGATACAAAAACTCTGGCAGAAGCTGCCTTCAACCCACAGCTTGATGTGACGCAAGGTGGACTACTCAAGTACATCCACGGCGGTGAATACCACGCTTACAACCCGGATGTTGTGCAACAGCTACAAGCTGCGGTTAGCAGTGGCGAATACAAAGAATACGAAGTTTATGCAAACACGGTCGATGGCAGACGCCCGGCTATGTTGCGCGATCTTCTGGAACTGACACCGAAGGGGCCACCGATTCCTGTCGACGCTGTTGAGTCGGTCGAGTCGATACTGGCACGTTTCGATTCGGCAGGCATGTCACTGGGTGCACTGTCCCCTGAAGCACACGAGACGTTGGCTGAAGCCATGAATCGACTCGGTGGACGATCCAACTCCGGTGAAGGTGGTGAAGATGAGGCGCGCTATGGCACGCTGAAGATGTCCAAGATCAAACAAATTGCATCCGGACGCTTTGGTGTCACGCCACACTATCTGGTTAACGCAGAAGTACTTCAGATAAAAATTGCGCAAGGTGCGAAGCCAGGTGAAGGCGGACAGCTGCCTGGTCATAAAGTTAACGACATGATCGCTAAGCTTCGTCACAGCAATCCGGGCGTTGCATTGATCTCCCCACCGCCTCATCACGATATCTACTCTATCGAAGATCTTGCTCAACTTATCTTTGATTTAAAGCAGGTCAATCCTGAAGCACTGGTATCCGTGAAACTGGTTGCCGAAGCAGGTGTCGGTACCGTCGCCGCAGGTGTTGCCAAGGCATATGCCGATCTCATTACCATATCCGGCTACGACGGCGGCACAGGCGCGTCGCCGATCACCAGCGTGAAGTACGCAGGTTCCCCGTGGGAACTGGGAATGTCAGAAACACATCAAGTGCTGCTAGCAAATAATCTTCGTAACAAGGTTCGCGTACAAGCAGACGGTGGATTAAAAACCGGACTTGATGTTGTCAAGGCTGCCATTCTCGGCGCTGAGAGCTTTGGTTTTGGCACCGGCCCCATGATCGCCATGGGATGTAAGTACCTGCGCATTTGTCACCTCAATAACTGCGCGACAGGTGTTGCAACCCAACACAAGATTTTGCGTATGAAGCACTTCAACGGCAACGTTGAAAAGGTCATGAACTATATGCGCTTTATCGCTGAAGACGTGCGACGGCACCTTGCATCATTGGGTGTTAGGAACCTTAGCGAAATAATCGGACAGCCACAATTTCTCACGCCTGCCGAAGGACAAACGCCTCGACAGCAGCGTCTGGATTTGACGCCATTGCTGGCAACCGGTGGCGTGCCGGAAGATGCAGCCCGATTCTGTACTGTTGAACGCAATACACCTTATGACAAAGGCCTGTTAGCCGAGCAGATGTTGTCTGACTGCAAAGCTGCAATCCAGAAGAAGTCCGGTGGAGAGTTCCATTATCAGTTGAAGAACGTCAACCGGTCCATTGGCGCTCGCTTGAGCGGCGAAATAGCAAAATTGCATGGTGACAAAGGCATGAGCGATGCGCCTTTGGACATTCGTTGCACAGGAACTGCCGGTCAATCATTCGGCGTGTGGAATGCCGGTGGTCTTAACCTTTACCTGGATGGCGATGCTAACGATTACGTCGGCAAAGGCATGGCAGGCGGGAAAATCGTTATTCGCCCACCGAACGATGCTCGTTTCACAGGCCGAAAATCCACTATCGTCGGCAATACCTGCCTTTACGGTGCAACCGGCGGCTCACTGTACGCAGCGGGTCTTGGCGGCGAACGCTTCGCCGTCAGAAACAGCGGTGCAGTGGCTGTCGTAGAAGGTATTGGCGATCACGGTTGCGAGTACATGACAGGCGGCTGTGTGGTTGTACTGGGAGAGACCGGTGTTAATTTTGGTGCAGGTATGACCGGTGGTCTTGGCTTTGTATTCGATCAGCACAACGTTTTCGTGGATCGATACAATCATGAACTCATTGAGATTTACCGATTGCATTCCGAGTCGATGGAACGCTACAGAGACTATCTGCTTGAACTGATCGAAGATCATGTTAAAGAAACCGGTAGCTACCTGGGCCAGGAAATCGTCGAAGATTTCTACTCGTTGGCCTCTCGTTTCTGGATGATCAAGCCTAAAGCCACTGAGCTAGGAGAACTGCTCTCTACTTTGGGACGGGCCGCGTAGGTCGGGCCGCGTAGGTCGGACCACGCTGGTCGGCCTGCGTAATTCGGACTTTCTAGGAAGCATCGCTCGTTGTCGAGCGGTGCGAGCAGCGGCTTTAAATAGAGCTGCTGCAGATGAGCAATGACGTGTACCTTGGCAGCGCTTAGGCGTATAGTGCGGTAGAGATGGCCGGTCAGATTCCACAACAATTCATTGACGACCTACTTGCACGAGTAGACATTGTTGATGTCGTGGATCAACGAGTCACACTTAAGAAAAGCGGAAGTAATTTCAGCGCGTGCTGCCCTTTCCATAACGAGAAAACCCCTTCCTTCACGGTTAGCCAGACCAAACAGTTCTATCACTGCTTTGGCTGCAGTGCCAACGGCAACGCCATTGGGTTTCTGATGGAGTATGAGGGCATGCACTTTGTCGATGCCATTGAGTCCTTGGCAGAGTCCGTGGGGATGGAAGTTCCCCGAAGCGCTCAGGCTACTCAAGCTCGCAACGACAGTAAGCCGCTATACACATTGATGGAATCCATCGCCTCGTACTACATATCCGAACTGAAAAAATCACCTGAAGCCATCAACTATTTAAAAGCCCGTGGCTTGAGCGGTGATACAGCAAAACGATTTTCCATCGGCTATGTCCCCGACGGCTGGGATGGTCTTCGAAAACAATTCCCGCATGAAGAATCCGCCATGATTAAAACCGGGATGTTGATCAAGGGTGATGGTGGAAAACGTCCCTACCAACGTTTCAGGAATCGCATCATGTTTCCGATTCGAGACCGAAGAGGCCGGGTCATTGCTTTTGGTGGACGCGTACTCGACAAGCAGGAACCCAAGTACCTAAATTCGCCCGAGACCACCTTATTTCACAAGGGGCAGGAGTTGTACGGTCTTTACGAAGCAAGGAAGGCTGGTCAGGACGCCAACATGATTATTGTTGTCGAAGGCTATATGGACGTTGTTGCTCTTGCACAAAAAGGCATCGAGAATGCCGTTGCTACCTTGGGCACTGCTGCGAACCAGCAACACTCCGAATTGCTTTTCAAAGTCGTTCCTAATATTGCATTCTGTTTTGATGGTGATCGTGCAGGAAGAGCCGCTGCATGGCGGGCACTCTGTGCCACGCTTCCATGCTTGCAAGATGGTCGGGACGCCCATTTCTTATTTCTACCCGATGGAGAAGATCCGGACTCGGTGGTCAATTCACAAGGGGCGGCAGGGTTTAATGACTTGCTGGCCACAAGAATTCCGATCATCGATTATCTGTACCAGCATCTCTCTACCGATATCGATATGCACAGCATAGGTGGCAAGGCGCAGCTGGCTGAAAAAGCCAAACCCCTACTGGCGACAATACCTAAAGGTATTTATAAACAACTGGCTCTGCGTCGTCTGGAATCCTTGGTAGGCGTATCATTGGGAAGCGACAATGCAGCACCCAGAACCCAGAATACGCGCCCACCCAGAGCCAAAAGTGATGAGGGCTTGACAGCAATGAGCCGAGCCGTCTTGTTGTGTCTTCAGTATCCGGCTGTTGTGCATACCGTTGCTGCCGATGATTACGACATCAGTGCTGAACTACCGGGGGCCGATATTTTATTAAAGCTCATCGCCTATTCCGATAGCACACCAGACATAACAACGGCAAGACTACTCGAACGTTTTCGAGACAGCCAAAGCTATAGCTATCTGGTAAAGCTGGCGTCAAAACCGTTTTATCCTGATGGCCGGGAATTAGACTTAGAAGCCGCAGAGGCTGAGTTCCAATATTCAATCGACCGTTTAAAACAACGTAGCCGGCAAACAC
>CAZCKD010000263.1:0-4461 GCA_964498925.1 uncultured Granulosicoccaceae bacterium | reverse complement strand
TTTTCCGGGTTTGATGATGAAGACAATTTACAGATAGAGCTTTCTTACTTTTTTTAACGCGTGTTGGTAGCCTATTTATTCGGGCTACCTCATCGTAAAGCCTTGCTTTGACAGAAAGTCTTTCATATGGGGCCGAGACTCCTTTCCGACTAACTTCTTCATTTCATCAGTCCACTGGCTTACTTTATTGCCACCGGTTCGTGTTTGGTAATAATGACCCAGTCGTTCATTGTAGTCATCAAAGTGGGCGTCCTGATCTGCTGCAGAGTAGGTGTCCTGCATGAGCACTGCATCTAACGATAGGCGTGGTTTAATTTCAGGGTCTTGGGCTGGATAGCCAAGGCAAAGACCAAACACTGGATACACTTGTTCAGGTAACTGCAGTAACTCTGACACCTGTGCCGGGTTGTTTCGTAGGCCGCCGATATAACAGATTCCCAAGCCCATGGATTCTGCAGCAACTACAGCGTTTTGAGCGGCGAGTGCAACATCTACCGTAGCAATAAGAAAGTGCTCGGTCATGCCTTTTTCAAATTCGCCTCCTGCACTGGCGCAGGCAGCTCCACTGCGTCTTAAGTCTGCACACCAAACAGTAAACACGCTGGCATTGACGATCCAGGGTTGTCCTCCCGCTAGCTCTGCCATAGCACTGCGGTTATCTTTATCGTTAACCTGGATGACCGTGACAGCCTGAACATTGCTTGACGTTGCCGCAGCCTGACCAGCAGAAACAATCGCCCGCACCTGATCTTCAGTGACTTCCTCGTCTGTGAATTTTCTGATGGATCTATGTGCGTTGAGTAACTCGATGGTTGAATTCATAGTTATGTCTACTTGCTGCACGCGCTGGTTAGGGCTTGTTCCAAGTCATAGATGAGATCGTCCGCATCCTCGATGCCTATCGATAAGCGAAGTAGTTGCGGATGTACCGGAAAACCTTCACCCGAGACTGTCTTTCGATGTTCGATGAGGCTTTCCACGCCACCGAGAGAGGTGGCCGGGTAAAAGAGTTCACAGTTTAGGCAGACATCAATGGCTGTTTGTTCGTCGCCTTTGACAATGATCGAAAGCATGCCACCAAACTGACCATCAGTTTGACGTTTGGCTACTTCATGTCCGGGATGGGAAGGGAGTCCTGGATACATCACTGCCTCAACATGTCTATGACCTTCAAAATGTTTGGCAATGGCAAGTGCATTGCTGGAAGACTTTTCAACACGTAAATACAACGTGCGCATACCTCTAATGAGCAGCCAGGCGTCAAACGAATGAAGCACGGTACCTTGGAGTTTTCTTATCTCTTCAAGTGATTCCCAAAATTCACCTTTTTGCTTTACGGATAAAACACCGGCAGTGACATCGGAATGACCGTTGAGATACTTGGTTGCGGAGTGAAAGGAGATATCGGCACCAAGCTCAAGTGCTCGTGTCATGCACGGTGGCGTGCCAGTGCAATCCGTGACTAAAAGAGCGTCGGCGTCGTGAGCTAATTTCGCAGCGACTTGGATATCCGTGACTTCCCAATTCGGGTTGTTGGGTGTTTCAACCCAGACGAGTTTTGTTTCCCCGGGTTTGATGCACGCTGCTAACTCGTCTGTATTTCCAGCGGTGTAGAAGCTCAGTGATAGACGCCCGTTTTTCTCGTAGTTTTTAAATTGTTGTAAAACGCCGTGATACATCACTTCAGGTACAACCACATGAGAGCCTGTGGCCAAGTGTTCAATCACAGCAGAACATGCGGACATGCCTGATGCAAACAGTAGGGAGTCTTCGGCTCCTTCCAACGTAGCAATGACCCTCTCGGCATGAGCAGTCGTTTGACTGCCATCGCGACGATACCAATAGGGCTGTCTGGATTGATAGTCCGCCGCCCGGGCATAGGTAGCTGCGGGTTGGATAGAGGGAATCACGGCCCCTGTATCCTCCTCCACATAGTGCAGCGCCTGAGAAATCAGGGTCGCCATTGACGATTTTCGGTTGCTCTTTTCCGTCATGAGGAAGTTCCAGTTTGCTTACGGTACTATTATCTCATTAATTACAGGATAACCAACGATGGTTGATCAGACTGAGATAAAAAAAGGCGACCTGTCTAAGCTCGATGCAGAGGGTTTGTGCCAGTTTGGTATCGATCGCAGTGTTTATTGTCACTGTGATGCTATGGAATACATCGATGCTGCTATCACTGCCGATGATCAATTTGCCAAGCCTCGACTCATCAAAGCCTGGATGCTGCAAGGGGGGCGTGAGAATAACGTTGCCGCTGACGTTTCTCAGTTAGTTGCTGAGGTTGAAGAGAGACTTCCCGCAGGAGATAGTGATGATGCAATTCTTTTATCCGCGCTAAATTTAAGCCGAGAGGGTAAGAGTGTCGAAAGCTCAACTGTGCTTGAGCAGATGTTAAGTCGCGATCCCAAAAATCTGTATTTACATAAGCTTATTCAAGATGAGATTTTCTGGCTGGGAAAAGCAGATTGGATGCGTGATGTTACTGAATACGCTGCACCTCATTGGACGGAAAAAGATGAAGGTTACGGAGCTTTCTTATCCTATCGTGCGTTTGCCAATGAAGAAGCGGGTCATCTAACAGATGCGGAACGATACGCAACGATGGCCGTTGAGATGAACCCAAACGATATCTGGGGCACACATGCGTTGGCACATACCTTACTGATGCAAGGAAGAATGCGCGAAGGTATCAATTGGCTTGAGTCTTTGAGCGGCAATTGGGGACACGGGAATCAGATGCGGCATCACCTATGGTGGCATGTGTGCTTGTTTCTGCTGGAATTAGGGGAGCACGATCGCATTCTTTCATTGTTGGATACTGAAGTCAGAGATCCTGAATCAGACCTGGTAAAGGAATCGCCGGCTGCGCCTATAGATATTCAAAACTACGCATCAATGCTGCTACGTTTAGAGCTCTATGGTGTTGATGTTGCGGATCAATGGCAAACGCTATCAGGTATTTGTGCCGATCGTGTTCACAATCATGGCAACGTCTTTGGCAATACTCATGACATGATGGTGCTAACGGCAACAGGCAAGTTTGATGCGGCCAACGAACTTTTGTCCAGCATTCAAAGTGAGTATGCATCGCGAAGTGGTAGCGTCGCTATGGCCTATAACGCTATTGGTATTCCTATCTGTAAAGCGCTGATCGCCCACCGTCAGAATGATCCGCAGCAAGTGCTGAATCTATTAGGTGCAGTGCGGCACGATTTAAGTCTTATTGGGGGGAGTCACGCGCAGAGAGACGTTTTTTATCATCTATTGGTTACGTCGGCAGAAAAACTGAATCGGGCTGATCTAACTGCTGTATATCTAAAGGATATTGAGCGTATTGGTTTTTGCGAGATGCCTAGCCGCGCGGCGTATAAGCATCTTATGTAATCGCCTGCCTTTGCGATTCCTGCATTCACGCATCACTGCAGTAAGCTGGTATCAACGTCACTGTAGTGAGCAGCTGTGACATCCGGGTGTGAACGTATACGGGTCTTTAGCGTGTTGATACCGTATTGGGTAAATACCTTGTTATTGGGGTTGTTGTCTTCAATACCCCGGGTCTTTAACGCTAGGGGCTCAGGTAGGTCTATGGGTTCAAAAACGGCATCTAATCTAGGATTGAGGAAGTAGGCGATGGAGACACGTTGAGTGCCGACCGGTGGACTAACGACCTGATGCTTCGTCGCTCTTAAATACCCGTTGGTTGCCGTTTGCATCATTTCGCCCAGGTTTACAACGAGTGCACCAGGCATAGGGGTCACATCCACCATCTTTCCTTCGCTGAGAACTTGAAGCCCAGGTACATCGTCTTGAAGAATAAAAGTGATAAGTCCTGAATCGTTATGCAGCCCTAGACCCTGGCCGCTGCTGCTTTCATCGTCCTGTGCCGGATAACGAATTATCTTCACCCGCACATACGGATCAGGAGCCATACGTTCGTCAAAAACATTGGCTTCTTGGCCTAAACCCTCAGCTATAGCCTGCATGAGTGACATACCAAGAGGGTACATTTTGCTCATCCAATTCTGAACGGTAATCGGCATCTGTGGCAAGCTGGCGGGCCAGAGGTTTGGACCACGCAGTCTCAGCCAGGGCGGATCCCCGGCTGTTAGTGCCAGTTCAGGTTCTTCGGGTCCTACATCAAGCTGATCTCGCCAATCGACTTTGCCGTTTGTTCTCTCCTGGCTGAGCAGGGTGTAGCCACGAAATCCTGCCGAGTTTTTAATGGCTATGGCTTCTCGTTCTTCTAGAGGCAAGTTGAAGAATTCGTTAGCAACCCGTTGCACACTGGTATTGAGGTCTGCGTCCAGGCCGTGACCGACAAGATAAAAGAACCCGGGGCCATGGCAGGTGTCGCGCAATTGATCGATGAAACGACGGCTGTCAGCGCTGCCTGGGTCTTTCAGATAGGGTGAGACATCGAGTACTGGCAACATGGACTTCTCGCTATTTTCCGTT
>CAZCKD010000262.1:0-4483 GCA_964498925.1 uncultured Granulosicoccaceae bacterium | reverse complement strand
AAATTCTTTAGGTTGCAAATCAACCGATTTACCCGCACGAGATACCGTTCTAGCCAGCAAATCGAGCTGAAGGTCCGCCAATTCAAGAATACTAGTGGGCTCATGTGCAGATCGACGTCTGGTCAACGCCTCCACCCTGGCTAATAATTCGGTAAATGAAAACGGCTTGGTCAGGTAATCGTCGCCACCTTTACGAAGGCCGGAAACACGATCATCTACGGTTCGCTTAGCACTCAAAATCAATACCGGGATATTGATCTTTTGTGATCGCATGTTTTGAATTATTGAAAGCCCATCCATACTGGGCAACATTAGATCGACAATAGCTACGTCATGCTGCTCATTAATAGCCTTGTCTAACCCACTCAGGCCATCGCCGACACACACGACGCGATGACCGGCTTCCTCCATGCCTTTTTTGATGTAGTCCGACACAATGTCGTCATCTTCAATGAGCAAGATTCTCACAACGAACGACCTGCTTTTAATTTCAAACACACGTGACAACTGTAATACAGTAAAAATCTCCGTGGATTATCATCTGATGAGATTTCCCAAAATCCGGGTAATTGAACAGAACCTCGAGGAAGAACCATTCACATACGTATGGTTTACCCCATGACTCAGCACTTCGTTAACGATAAAAATTATCCGTAAGCCACTTTGTCACGAGCAGTGGTTCACGTTATAAGTTGCCACCCAATTAATAGTGTTGCCAAGGTCTCAGTTTCAATCTGAAACTACTTTTTCTCAGCACCTCTAAAAATTCTTACCATTACAACCACTTAACGACGCTTTTGCTTTCGCGTCATTTTTTAGACGCCGCTAAATATCGCGTATCTCCATGATTTAATTATAGTTTCTATAATTCGCCACCCCATTTGCACGCCGCTTAGCTTCCCAGTACAGTTCACGGCATGTTGTTGACACGGACTATGTCAACGCCACTTATCAAGTCGGCAAAGACCGGCGCATAAATGGGATTTTCGATCATGATGACGCAACTGACTAAACTTATTTCTCTGACTCTTATCGCTCTGACTTTCGCTTTCGCTGCCTCTTCAGCTCAAGCCAAACAAAAAGAAAAAGACTTCTTTGTTGTCAGCGCCGGCGCTTACCACTTCAAGAACTTCGACGAGCGAAACGCTTTTACTCCTGGCATCGGTTGGGAATACTCACCAACATCAGCTTTCGGCTGGCATGCAGGCACTTTGTCTGACAGCTTTGGATACCAGGCTATGTACGGCGGTATCAATTACGCTACAAAGCCTAAGTTTTTCGGCAAAGTACGCTTTTTAGTGGGCGCATCAGTTGTTCACAAGCAATTCAAAAAGAACGCTGAACCTGAAACAAAGATCCTGCCTTTCCCTGTCATGGAAATAAAACTCAGCAAGCGCTCAGTACTGAACGTATCTGGCTCTCCACAAGTGGACTTCGCTGATCATCGCAACAATGCTGTTCTGTTCTTTCAATTCAAATTGAATCTTCGATAAACCAGATCTGTGCAATAGCACACACTGGACATGGAACGAGCACACTAACAACCCACTCTAAGTCAGTAGCTGCTAAAGCTGCAAATACCCCCTTTCGGCTGGCCTTAATACGCCAGCCGTTTTTTGTGTTTCTCTAAGGCATTGCCGTTACACTTAGGCCAACTCAATGATCAAAGGCCTAAACAATCATGGCTGTACTGGTAATTAACTGCGGCTCATCCAGCCTCAAGTTCGCGGTATTCGATGATGATGAAACGCTACTGAAATCGGGAAAGCATGAACGATTAGTTGAAGATGCTGATGCGGGTGTCTCTCACGCTGAAGCGGTTTCTGAGGTTCTGAAACAATGCCGGGAATTTGATATCTCCTGTGTCGGGCATCGCGTGGTTCATGGGGGCGCAAGCTACAACCAACCACAACTCATAGACGATACTGTCCTCGACGCTATTGAAAAATGTATTCCCGCCGCTCCAATGCATAACCCCTATAGCCTGGCCGCCATTAAAGCAGCACAGGAAGTTATGCCGGGTATTCCACAGGTTGCGGTGTTCGACACGTCATTCCATGCACGTATGCCTCGAAGAGCATCAACTTACGCGATCGATTTCGACGTTGCCCAAAAACACGGCATTAAGCGATTCGGATTTCATGGTATTTCTCATGAATATGCAGCCAACGTCGCTGCCGACTATCTGCAACGCCCGTTAAACGAACTTAGGCTTATTACTATGCACTTGGGCAACGGTGCCAGTGCATGTGCCGTAGAATTTGGTGTATCCACAGAAACCAGCATGGGCAACACCCCCTTGGAAGGATTGGTCATGGGTACTCGCTCTGGTGACGTCGATGCAGGCGTGTTGCTTAATCTGCTTCGTACCGGTGAATACGATGCGGATTCCTTAAACACCCTGTTAAACAAACGCAGTGGATTAGCAGGTCTGTCCGGCATAAGTAACGATCTCAGGGAAATCGAAACAGCCGCTGCCGATGGACATGATCGGGCACGACTGGCTATCAATGTATTTGCACATCGAGCTCGGAAATACATCGGTGCTTTCGCTGCAGCCATGGGCGGAGTTGATGCCATCGCATTCACCGGTGGCATTGGTGAAAACAGCGCAAGCATGCGCCGACGCATACTTCAACGCCTTGAGTTTCTCGGTGTCATGATCAATGAGGATGCTAATGACGATGCCAGCATTCAGAATGACAATGACCATGCGGTGATAAGCACGGCCAACTCTCGTGTGGATGTCGTTGTCGTGAAAACTAATGAAGAGCTAATGATCGCCAGGGAAAGCACACGCATCGCACTATCAGATACTACCGAAACAGAATTACCACCGATACCTATTGCCGTTAGTGCAAGACATTGTCATTTAACAGCTGAAACGTTCGCCAATTTATTTGGCAAAGATGCGACGCCGACTCCCGTTAAAGACCTGTATCAACCCGGCCAATATGCATGCGCCGAAAAAGTCACCTTGGTCGGACCACGAAACCGCATTGAAGGGGTTCGATTGTTAGGCCCTTTGCGCTCGGTAGATCAAGTCGAGATAGCGCGAACGGATGAATTCAAACTGGGAGTCGATGCACCCATAAGAAATTCCGGGCAGGTCAAAGGCTCTGCACCTATCACCTTGGAAGGACCTGAAGGTACAGTCAAACTCACTGAAGGCTTAATCTGCGCTCGCCGACACATCCATATGCATTCAGACGATGCCGCGCTCTACGGGGTGACAGACAAAGAAGAAGTGTCAGTTGCACTCATGGGTGGAGAACGAGATCTTATATTCGGCGATGTTCTTGTCCGGGTAAAAGACAGCTACAAGCTTGAAATGCATATCGATACCGATGAAGGCAACGCAGCTGAGCTTAATTCTGACAGTGTAGGTGTTATTGACCCAATCGATCTTGATGAACGCGGCAGCTCGAAAGAGCAAGGCTCCGATGCCCATTACCAAACAGTGGCTACTGGAAAAATTCGCTAGCGCTTTCTTGCCAGACTGGTCGGATCATATCCACTAAACAGAGTATCAATACACTAGTGTTGATACATCTAAAAAAAACACGATACTTATTATGTACTTCGATTTAAAAGGTAAGCACGCTCATCTAGCTTATAAACTTCTGGCTTCCACGGTCATGCCTCGTCCCATTGCATGGATTGTGACAAAAGGCGAAGATGGGCTGAATGCAGCCCCCTACTCGTTTTTTAATGCCATGGGTGCAAATCCCCCAACGGTTGCCATTGGCCTGCTAGCAGATGCCAACAAAGGCTTCAAAGATACCGCTAAGAACATTCTAGATACCGGGGAATTTGTTGTTAATCTGGTACCTGAAAGACTGGTCAACGCCATGAACACTACCGCGACTATGGCACCGAGAGATATCAACGAACTGGAACTAGCCGGGCTAGAAACAACACCTTCAGAATATATTGCCCCGCCCAGAATTTCTGCAAGCCCGGTATCGTTTGAATGCCGCTCACTGTCCAATGTTGTAACAGGTCCTCAACAAACCATCGTCATTGGCCAAGTCCTGGCAATACATGTGGTTGACGATTGCGTTTTGGACGCAGAGAAGGCTTATATCGACACGCCGAATCTCGATCTAGTTGCGCGTTCCTATGCTAGTGACTACGTCCGCACACACGACACGTTTTCACTGGAGCGTCCACTTTGGGACGATATAAAGTCGTCGAAATCATAACACCAGCGAAAACGATTTCCTTTATCGAACACTAGCCACTGTTGAAACTAAAACAGCATTCCCAACGACCTGCTGAGACTGCAGATAGCGCCCCATACTGGCGCTGGTACTAGAGAAATCTACTCCCATCTGGCCGCGTGTGGTAACCGGGAAATTAAAGGTGCCGTCATCAATCGTTGTGCAACTAACAGAACGCAGTGTCACACCATCAAAAACACTGGCAGTGATACTAATAAATGCCTCAGGGTTGTTTCCGGCCGTCCAGTTATACGTTGTTT
>CAZCKD010000261.1:0-4567 GCA_964498925.1 uncultured Granulosicoccaceae bacterium | reverse complement strand
CGGAGATAGATTTCTGAAAAGACCAATCTCCCGAGGCTGAAACAGATTCAGCTTCGACGACGACGACACCTTGAGATTCCTGGAACGAATTTGCAGCCGCGAACGTCGATGCAATGGCCAGTCCCAGGCCGAATAAAATCCTGATAATCATCTTAAAAATATCCACCCCAAAACGTATGCGACGACAACCGTCGCGAGCGCAAGGAGGGTATGTTACCGATAGCCAGCAGGTGCGGGAGCAATTATCGCAAACCTTGCCAAGATTTTAAGTTTGCGTTGTAAATCCTGACTACGTATACATTTTTCCAGTTTGAATTCCCAACTGGTTATCACATTGAACCAGCTGGGAAGCACAGATTTTAGTATTTATTGGGTGTCGACTTTGTCTTGAGTCTTCGTGTCAAAGTCTGCAGCATCATGCCGTTCGTGCAGCTGCTCGGCCGGTTCGCCAAAGGTTTTGTTCACTATGGTGCCGCGTTTTACAGCTTCTCTTTCACTGATCTTCTGGGCCCAAGCAACGACATGCGTATAACTTGCTGTGTCGAGAAATTCAGTGGCTGAGTAAACCTTATCTCTGACTAGCGCCCCATACCAAGGGTAGATGGCGATGTCTGCGATGGTGTATTCGTCACCCGCCATGTACGCGTTGTTCTCCAGATGTCTGTTAAGTACATCGAGTTGCCGCTTTACTTCCATTGCGAAGCGATCAATACAGTATTCGATTTTTACAGGTGCGTATTTATAGAAATGTCCGAAACCGCCACCGAGATAAGGCGCACTGCCCATTTGCCAGAATAACCATGAAAGACACTCGGTTCGGCGGGTAGGGTCGGTGGGTAGAAACTTTCCATATTTTTCTGCCAGGTAGAGCAAGATCGATCCTGATTCAAAAATACGTGTTGGTGGTGTTGTGCTGTGGTCCATCATTGCCGGAATTTTCGAATTCGGGTTGATGTCTACAAACCCGCTGCCAAATTGATCGCCGTCACCAATCTTTATCAAATGGGCGTTGTATTCTGAATCTGCGCCGCTGGCGAGTAGCTCTTCTAGCATGATCGTCACTTTCACGCCATTAGGCGTTGCCAGTGAGTAAAGCTGCAGAGGGTGCTTGCCTACGGGTAGCTCTTTTTCATGAGTAGGGCCTGCAATAGGGCGGTTGATACTTGCCCAGTTGCCACCGCTTTCCGAGTCCCATTTCCAGACTGCTGGGGGTGTGTAATCCGGTAGTTCACTCATGTTCGTATCCTGATGGTTGTCGAATTAGGAGGTGTTCTTATTGAACGGCAGTATGTAGATCTAAGGTTATGCCAGAAAGTTTCAAGTATTTAAAGATCGCGCGTAATCCAGGCATTGCTGGACGTTCCTGACGGCACCTACTGCGGATGAAGATTGCAGGCTTGTCGCAGCCACTGAATGAGCTAATTCCAGAGCCTGCGGTATGTCCCACTCCTCGTGTATCGCATATAGGAAACCGGCAGCGAATGCATCTCCGGCCCCCACGGTGCTTTTGATGTGATTTCGAGGTACGGCACAGGACTTCAGAGAAAATTGTTTGCCGTCGCGACTGAGGCAAATGGCCCCTTCCGGGTAATGCACGACGACCAGCTTCATGTTTCCAGCTTTGAGTGTGATCGACGCGGCTTCGAAGCAATTGTCTATCACGGTGCGGTTATCTTGAAGCGTGGGGATATTTGCAATGCCTCCTATCTCATGGTCATTGACGATGAGATAGTCCAGATAAGGTAAGCAAGGGCCGATTAATTCGCGATTTCGCTCAGGACTAACCGAAACCATCTCGATGCTTGTCAATATTGAATGTTGTTGAGCGGCTTTAAGGACTTCAGACCACCCATTGTCACCTGAAGCATGTTTGGCATCCATTCCGGCTTGTACGCTTAGAAGGCCCAGGTGCAGGAACCTTGAAGTGTCTTTGTCAAAATTAAAATGAGACGGCAGAAGCTTGTCATTTGTCCCGGTGTGATGAAAGAACGTGCGCTTACCTGATTCCGCTACCGTCATGACATCCGAATACGAGGTGGCTTTGTCGTTTGTGCGTCTGAGCTGAGTTATATCGATTTTATGGGCAACAGCTGACTCGAAGAGAAAGTCTCCGTCTGCATCGTTTCCTATCATACCCACCGTCGATACGGGGAGCGTTGAATCCAGCTTTCGTAAATCGATACCGACATTGTGGGCAGACCCACCACCCTGGCGTTCAATGTTAATGATGGTGGCCAGTTCTTCTTCGTTAGGCCATCGGTCAATGGTTTTTATGAGATCGGTTGTCCAGCACCCGGCACACATGAATCCTCTTCTGTTCATGGTGTTGCCTCGCGTGTCGTATCAAAGAACATCAAGGTTTTAATACGGATTCAGTAATGACCAAATCGCGTTTGAGAGACCTTTGAGGTTTTATACCGTGTTGCTTAAGATGTTCATGGTAATTCTTTACCGCCTCAGTGGGTGTGACCTTGCCTTCGATGGTTTGTCGCATTAGCTTAACCAACTCTATGGGGGATTCGGCTAAGTTTATTTTTCTGCCAAATAAAGCAACTCTGGCTCCCGAATTCTCAGCCTGAAGTGCAAGCTCGAAAGTATCTCTGCTGGTTCCTGCTGCACCCCCTAATATGCCAGCGATAAGGCCTTGTGGATCATACTGCGTAAGTTCTTCCATCGCTTTCGCACCATTGAACTGAATTTTGAGGAACAAAGGAGCATCGGTTTGGCTGACACCAGCAACAGCCTTGATAATCATGTCATTGATGTAGTGCCCTAGTTGGTCGCCCGCTATGCCGATATCAAACGCCGGATTAAAAATTTCCAGAAAGTGCTTGATGCCAGCATCCCGAGCCCGCAGCCGAAACTCACGATAAGCGTCCAAACTTGCTTTGTCTGATTTCAAATCGTTGGAGAACGTCATGGAGTACAGACCCAGCTTGCATAGAGGTTTGACAGATTCAAGGTCTGCTGTTGCAAACGGTTCTGACGGGTGCTGTCGATAACTGCTGCCTCGGGCGTTCCAGATATCGGTTGTATCATTTAATCGAACGGCCGGAGTGACAGGTGATTTGTGAAAGGTCGCTTTGGACTTTAATGATTCAGCGGACGACACTGACATTAGCATGATGTCAATGAGTTTAGATTGAGTCATTTCTTCCATGGCATTCAGGTAAGCCGATTTGGGCTTCCACCTGCTAGATCGATCAGCTGCCTTGCCAGGTGTTGGTCCCGAAACAGGTCCCGGTGCTGTTACACCAAATGCCATATCACCATCTTTGGCGTCGGCGATTATAAAATCGGATTGGCTGTATTTTCCAGATCGAATACGGCGCAATTTTTTTTCAAGCGATTTCAATGAGTATCACCTTTTGGTTGCTGTTGAGTTTGATCAGTCAGCAATAATGGTCTGGAAGACAATTCAAGATTGTTAGTGAGAGAAGATGGCGTCATATCATTCCTCTATTAATACGCCTTTTATAGTACGAGAGTGTCCTCGAAATTCAGCGACGGTAAGGTTCTCTTGGTTAACAACTTTAATATCGTAGATACCGCTTCGACCCTGCCTTGAAACCTCACTGGCAATCGCGGTTAGTTCCTCTCCCGCTTTCGCAGGACTTATATAGGTAATGCTGCAATGCTGAGCAACAGCCTTTTGATTGTAAGAATTGCAGGCGAATGCAAACGCTGAATCTGCCAATGTGAAGATATAGCCGCCATGACAGGTTCCGTGCCCATTGCACATTGATTTTTGTATTTGCATAGACACACGGCAACCACCGGGTTTTACCTCGCTTAAGGTCATACCCAAAGCCCGTGTTGCCTCATCGTTTTGCCAGAGAGCTTTGGCCGATGCTTCTGCCATTGCTTGTGGTGTCAGCTCCGTCATTCGGTAGGTCTCTTAGATGGATAATTAGAGTGCAATTTTGTAATGCCAGTATACAATTGCTTTGTAGCGAATGTCCTTTGAGGTTATGGCCCCGTTTGATTACTCTAATTTCCCGCTGGATGGCCTATTTTGGCGGCGTTGTACTGTTTGCAATTGTCGTTGTTTCGAATTTGAGTATTTTCGGTCGCTCCGCTAACGGTGCCTCGTACAACCCTTGGCTGACCAAACAATTCCCGGAGCTAGCTGTCTGGCTGGGTAAGTTGGGTGCGGTGCCGGGTGACATCGAATTGGTGGAAGCAGGCGTTGCATTTGCAATTTTCGCGTTTTTTCCCTGGTTTGTTGTTAGCAGATCGTTATCAATGAGCAAAACGCTTTCTCATCAATTTCCGAATGCCGTCAACAACTGCCTCGTCGTTGCCTGGAATGGCTTGTTCGCCATTTTCATGGGGGCGGTTACTTGGCAACTACTGAAGCGTGCTTACTACGCTTGGAACTCATCGGAATTCACACCATTGCTGGGAATTCCTATCTGGTTTTTGTTTGCAATTTGTGCCTTTGCAGCCTTTGTCACCGCCGCCGTTGCCAGTGTTTCTGCACTCCAATACCTATCTGGCCGTAAATACATCGATGATGCTTATGACACAGGGGCTCACCGTTCATGAGCGATTTATTTATCGGGGG
>CAZCKD010000260.1:0-4592 GCA_964498925.1 uncultured Granulosicoccaceae bacterium | reverse complement strand
TGAATTGTCGGCACAGCGTAGCTCCAGCCGACTCGCCTGGTTCGAGGGCAGGAAGCAGGCGTCGATTGATGCGCATCGTGCTGCACTTGAGATAGTATCGGTACCCTCGATTTCCGAAGTGAGCAATGGTGAATTGATAACTCAGGTAATGCAGATGTTAACTGAATTGCATGAGATGCTTCTTATAACAGGGCAGAAAATGACTGACGAAGAGGTTGCTAACGTCGAACATATTACCGGGATTGGTGGCTGGCACGCTCCTCTACACGACATGCTGGACATTCTGTCGGCCGGCCAACTTAGCTATCCTGCTGAACAACTTGATGCATGGTTTGCCACTAACGGTATGCCATCTCGTGAAAACTGGAATTTTGATAGATTGAATACGTGGGTAGAATCTATTGCTGACGTACGCCAGCGAGATCGGCTTTTTGATGTACTCGACTTTTTCGAGCTCAAAGGGTGGCGTCGATGAAAGCAATCACCAAAATCACGGCTACAGCAGTCTCTGTGTTGCTGGGAACTCTGATGTCGAGTGTTACATCTCACGCTGAAGTTGGCACCGTAACGGTCGACGGTGAAGAGATACCCCCAACCCTTTTTACGACCTTTGCATTAGATCACGACAATAGTCTGTATCACGATGACTTGCCGTGCCCGCCCGGGTCTGACAGTTATGTGCGCGAAACAGTGGTTATGTACTGGTTGTTGGGTCGTGAAGGCAAGCGCAAGGGTGTTGTTTTTGAAGGCGTAGACAAGCGCGCTGTTGATGACGCTACTCAAAGGCTTGAGAGATTGCCCCTCAATGCTAAAGAGGAGACGAAACAATGGGCACGTTGGAGGCTACTGGAGCAAGTGGGTCAAAGCTCACGTAGAGCGCTGGTTGGTGATATTGACGAAGCCACTATTCTCGAGAGGTATCGCCAGGCGATTAAGGAAGGGCACCCCGAACTGGTTAATCTGACTCTATTGCGGCGTACCGACTATACCCTGGAAAATACAGAGGCACGAGATGAAGTCCGACGTATGATTGAAGCGGGGCGCTCCATTGCCGAGCTTGAGAGCGAAAATCTGCTTGGCTCGTATGATCCCTATCAATCCGAGGAGTGGCAGCCTGTTGTTCAACCAGACTCTCTACACACGGACCAGGCGGTAGAGCTTGTAGCTGGCGACATCATATATTCCGAGAAGTATGGAAAAAGAAGCATTGTTCATATTCACGAGACAAAAATTCTGTCACGCGTACGACCTTATCAGCCAATTGAAGGTGACGAGTGGTTTGCACGCCGTGTCGCTCGTCATATTGTGTTCAAGGAGCGTAGTCAGGAGCTTGAGTCTTCCTTGCGAAAACAGGCGCGGGTTGAAGAAGATAGCGTGCTGGTTGAAGCTCCGCTGAGTTATCCGGTATGTGACTAGTGAGAAGCTTAATGATAATAGGGTGGTGCTTCTCTAATGCAGTTGCCTGCTAGCAGGTTGTTGTTGGCGCTACTTTTGTCAACCCAATCGTCCCGATAATAACCGCAATGGTCTGGTATTCATGACTCGCTGTTAGAGAATATTCATCTACGTGGACCATCGCCAGGTGGTTGTCTGCGCTGCAGCTGCTTGCCTTTGATGCAGGTCTGGAATTGGTCTCGGGGTCATTGCCAGATTGATTATCTGATCGCTGGTCAGATTGATACTGACGCATCACGTCCATAACTGCATCGAGCCTGTATCACCAACGATACGGGCTCTTTGTTGCTATTAGCAGGAGTGTTAATTCCTGTTTCACCTTTTTTGCTGATTAGAACTCACTTGAATTTTTATAAGGGTGAGTCTGTGCAGGAAGGGAGGTAGTCTGTGAATATATTTCGCTTCCGATAATGTTGATGTGCCGCCAACGTGCTGTGTCGATCGGCACTTATCTAATAAGTTCCCCCCTTTTACAGTTTGGTATTTTTCTCGTTTTTTGGGAATGAAATCGACAGCTGTTGTGTTGTTGAGCTGAGCATAGGCAATAAGTACACAAACCGGCGCCCATGCCTACAGATGATTGGTCATTAGCTGCATGGATAAGCTAACTAAAATTTATGGCAATTTAAATATAGTTTTTGAATGCGCAATGACTCAGTTGAACTTAACTTAATCACTTATATGTAGAAGATCATTATGAAAAATTATAAACCCTTAAAATTTGCATCCGCGGTGTTGCCAGCGTTGGTACTCGCCGCTTGTGCTGACTCGGGACTCGGCCTGGATGGTTCCGACAGTCTGACAATTACCATAGCTTCTGATGAAGGGGAAATCGCAGAAGCCACCGTTGATATTGCAGTACCCGAGCAAGAACAAGCTCCTGAACAACTACTGATTGGTTCATGTCCATTGGTTGGAAATCTGCAATCATCTGAGCTGGGTGAGAATCAATGCCAGATATCAGGTACTTTGTTAGAGGAGGCAAGTTTGACCTCGGATATCGAATGGTTTCTGGAAGGTGGATTTGTCATTGGTAGTCCCGAGACCAGTGCCCGACTTACTATTGAAGGTGGTACAGTTATTCGCGGCGATAATGTTGATGCCACTGATTATGTGCTGGTCTATCCCGGCTCATCAATTGAAGCTAACGGTACCTCAAGCACACCGGTCTATTTTCTATCCGATGACGATAATGTCGATGGTAGCGGCGAATGGGGCGGGTTGTTCCTTCGTGGATTTATCGGTACTGCTAACGAAGGTGCAGAGCAGGGCGCAAATGTACTTGATTACGTAGTTGTGGCTGAAGCTGGTGCGGCATCCACTGTGACAGTCGGTGGTCAAACCACAACCTACACTGACAATATTGTTGTAAACGGTGTAGACGATTCAACCACATTAACCTTTGTGCAGTCACACAATTCTGCGCGTGATGGTTTGCATATACTGAACAGTACTGCGCGTATGTCATGGATTCTAGTGACCGGGGCAGAGCGCGACGGCATTTGGTACCGCGATTTCTCTGGTCTTATCAAGGATCTGATGGTCATACATAATCGTGACGCTGATGGTTCCAGTGGTCGCTCAGGCATCTACGCCAGCGAAACAGTTGAAGGTAACTCCAATCCGCGTATCGTCAATGTATCCTTGATTGGTCGTGATTCCTCCAGTGATTCTGCCGGAACTAATGATAACGAGTTCGGTATTCTGTTTGCCGATAATACTGACCAGATTCGTATGGCGAATGTTCTAATCGCCAATTTTCGCAATGGCTGCTATGAGGTGGATTCTGCTGCTAACCTTGATCAGATCGATCTGAATATTCCTGGCCCGAATTATATCAACGGTATCCACTGTGCGAATGAAGCTGGCGCTAATGGTAATTTCGGTGTAGTTCGCGACGGTTCATCCGGCTTCGTTCCACATGTGGTTGCTGATAACAACTCCAATGGTGAGGGCATTGTTTATTACAACGGTGCTGGCCCATTGTTAAGTTTTGCCAACACGAATTTTGATGCAGCTTCTGGTGGTATCAATTTCACTGGTGAGTTGGTTGACAGAACAAGTAATTTCACTGCAGGTTGGTATCTCGATAACATTCGTGGAGTTGGTAATGGTCTGCTTGGCGATTCTACATTCCTGAATGGTTTTCTCGATGGTGATACCAATAACGATGGTGTAGTGAATTCTGTTGATGCCTCATCACCTTTTATCATTGCTGACGATGGTATAGGTGGATTTAATCAGGATGTTGCGGCTGATACCTTCGGTTATGATCTGACGCACATTGGTGCAGTACGAGGTGGTGCTGTGACCAATACGCAGTTTGATAGCTGGACGGTCGACACTGGCCCTGATAGCTCGTTTACAGTACAGGTGAATCCGGCTAATTTGTAAGTCGCTTTGTGTGCCATCCCCGTGATTATTCGGGGATGGTGTCAGAAGCCGTGATAGCTCTTTTGCATATTCGCCTTCCTGAAGTTCAGGAGGCTAATATCGCTTTGATCTGCAATATTCCCCTCTCTCCCTCTCTAACTCCCTCCACCGCGTTACTCAAAAACATGACTCGCTTTGCAAAATACAGCTAAGAGAGTTAGGGAAGGTCTGATCAAATGTTGAACATTTCTGATGTTCTTCAAAAACACTCAATTTCGAGGATTAGACTTCGATATTCGGTTTTTCAGGTTGTTTTAGTACGCTGATCGGGCAATTTATGCCCGATTCCTGGTCTGCGGGCGTACTAACCCACCTGCAACCTGAGCAATTTCTTTCTACAACGATATAGGTTGATCAATGCACAAGTGGTGTAGGCACGTGCGGCATTCTTTTTTAATCCTCGGCAGCACACTTTTGTAAATCCAAATACACGCTTGCCGATCAGAAAAGGATGTTCTACACGAGCCCTGACTTGTGACTTCGTCGTATTCTGTTGCTTGTCTCGTTCACTCAAGGGCGGCCTCTCGCACCTCGCTTGTTCGTAAAATCCTGCGCATGCGGGGCTTTGTTCAGGATCTTTTCACGCTGTCCTATATAAGCTGAGTCACCCCATACACGGGTTTCTTCACCGTGTAATAAATCTTCTATAACCTGGGAATCGTGCACGTTCGCTGATGTCGATTTCACGCTATGTATCAAGCCCG
>CAZCKD010000259.1:0-4602 GCA_964498925.1 uncultured Granulosicoccaceae bacterium | reverse complement strand
CAAATTGCGCACAGTCTCTCACTCCAACTTAAGTTGGTAGTACCAACAGTCGAAAACCTTTGTAATCGGCGATTGATGGGCTTGTCCTAGAGCTTTCATCAAGGTGATGCGTTTATGCCTCACAAGGTTCGCCCATCCCTCTGTTGTTGAATTCACTATCACTCATGGAGTTTGTGTATGAGCACAAAACTAAACTATCGTATTTTGTTGCCTATAGCGTTTCTGATGCTGCTCGTAGCATTAATCATCGTGAGTGGTAAAAACGATTCCAACAAAGCGGTAAATCCAGAATTAGGACAAGCGAATCCTACTGGCTTTGACCCGACGGTTAAGGACGTACCCAACACAGACTTTCTTGTGGTTAGTGCAGGTGCTTACCACTTTGATAACTTTGATGAAAGAAACGCCTTCACCCCAGGCATTGGGTGGGAGTATTCGCCGTCCAAAAAGCTTGGTTGGCATGCAGGAACACTGTCAGACAGCTTCGGGTATCAAGCTCTCTATGCCGGTGTGAATTACGCCACTAAGCCGATGTTCTATGGCAAAGTGCGATTCCTACTGGGTGCAACTGCTCTACATAAACAGTACAAGGAAGACGAGGATCCTGAAACTAAGCTTGTGCCATTGCCGGCGATGGAAGTGAAGCTGACAGACCGCTCAGTTCTCAATATATCTGGCTCTCCGCAAATAGACTATGGAAAGCACCGGAATAATGCGGTTTTGTTCTTCCAATTTAAAGTGAACGTGGACTAATATTTCGGATTTTGAAAGGCATCGTGGGTTGTCCCGACTCCGGACACCGACAATCGTTTATCAGTAGGAAGTTGAATGCTTAGTAGAAAGAGCCAATCCATAATGGATTGGCTCTTTTTCGTTGGCACTAAGCACTACTGAGTTTTATCAAACTCAGTAAAATCTACACCTTGTTCAGACGAATAATTACGTGTTGCTCGCAACATGTCGACAATATTCGCTAGGTGCCCAGACACCGTTCGTAGAAGGCTAGACGCAACCATTGGATCATTTTCTATAATACTCATCAATTCTGTGCTGCCAATGCGTAAGAATTTACTGTCCTCCAATGCGACCAACGTAAGCGGTCGTTTCTCGTTTGTAATTACTGATACATCGCCAATCATTCTACCGGGCTGTACTTCGGATACCACACGCTGTTCGCCATTACTATGTGTCCAATACATCTGAGCCAATCCTTGGTAACACAAATACGCTGCATCGGCTTTTTCATCCATGGCAAAGATGATCTGCCCTTTTTCCGCGCTGTACCATTGCGATCCGAAAGCCAGTAGACGCTGCTGTTTGCGATCTAATGCGGAAAACAAGTCCGTCTTTGCAATAATATCCATTTTACGATTGAGATCTTGCCTGGCATCATTGTCCTCTAGCACATCCTCGCGTGAGACCCCGTCAATTCTGCCGTCTACAATCTCAACAAAAACGTCATAATTTTCTGGGTTTACGATTTTGTTTTCGATAAAAAACTTTGTGGTGTTCGGCAACAATGTACTTATTCGTTCTCTCATGCGATTGCGTGATTCGCCATCAAAACTGGCTAGAGAATTGGCAAGAATAAGAACATCGGGTTTTTTAATCGCAGCACGGCTAAATGCTATACGTTCTCTGAACACCGCAGGTAGGTTGTCCCCGCCGGTGGTGGTCGTTAAATCATAAATTGACTCAGCGGCTAGACGTCTTAATCCGTGTTCACTTAAAACATCAACAATAATATCCTCGATCATTTTTTCACGTGATCCGGCCATCATTGAAATGCGACCAAATATGGCATTGCCCATCAATGTCATGATAGGAATATATTTGTTCTCGTCGATGACCTCGAAAAGTTCACCCAACTCGTCAACCATCTGAGCAGAACTTGCTTTTCGGATGGCAAGTACGCGTTCCTTAAATTCCTCGCTGAATGCAGGACCAATTTGCTCAGCTGAAAAAGCAAACGGTACCGTTAGCATCAATGCATAATCTTCTCTAGCAAGTCCCGTATCTCCCACTTCTCGCCGTTTCATGATGACGTTGCCAAGCCGTTCATAGACCTCTTCATTCATGTTCAGACGGCGGAATAAAGGATGGTCAGTGCCATCTTTTCCGAAAGTTGACATTAAACTTTCAATAAGGGTGACTGACATTTCCGCCAATTCCTCAGCTATTCCCTGCTCTTCGATTATCCGTAAAAAATTTCCATCTTCTGATAGAGAGACTTGCGTCAGCGGTTCAGTGGGAAGTGCGTATAGCAGGTTGCTACCCAATGGAGACACAGGGTTGAACTTGTCGGGGTGATAGACGTATATAACATCATTCAAACCGGCCTCAGCCAATCGCGCGGATATCTCAGGACGAAGACCCACTATGGCATCGGTTAGCTCTTTATGTAATCCGGCTTCCAATCGAGAACGTAAGGCTCGACGCACCATAAAATCATCACTGCCCATCGCTTGGACCAACTCAAACCACCAATCGCGAATGGCATCGGACGAGCCTAAGCCTGCAATAGAGGGGTCGATCCAGTCAGTATCGAATGGATCAATGCTATTGCCAGCTAGTTCAGCGTTTTCCTGGAAGTGGGCAAACGTTGATTCATCATGAGCTTCGTCCAACGGTCTAGACTTAAATGGAATGAGTAAATTTTCACCCAATGTACCCTGCAGTATGTGAGGGTTGGAGTGTGCATAGCCAACACTGCTGGATAAGGTGGCTTGATGTATCGAATTGAGTTTGTGTCCGGCAATTTCAACCTCACCTCGTTGCGGAATCACCTCTCGAATTAACAAATCGGCGAACGCCTGTGCGGCAGACTCATTATTCGTCTTAATTGCTACTCGGGAGCCCTGGGGAATCGATAGATTAATGTCTTCTAAAACAGCGTGACCTTCTTCGTCACGTACAGTCACATCTCGTATTTCGATATCACCCTTTAAACTGGTAATGCCATCGCTGGCATTTCCTTCAAACAGCTTATCGTCGACAAGCGAGCTGGGCGCAAATTTCTCAGTGACCGCTTCCCAACGCAGAGCAACATCCTGAGTTGTGTTGTAAAACGCTAATAATTCCTTCCAAGGAGATGACATGTCTTTAAAAGCAGCTAAGGCCGCCACAAGGGCACCCACAGTGATATGCCCTTTAATGGCCAGATAGCCACCCACTGAATAGAAAAAGAACGGTGTCAGTTGGTTGATGAAATTATTCAAAAACTTCATGAAAAATTTCTTCTGATAAATATCGAATCGAATATCGTACAAGTTACCTAATCGATTAGAAAACAGTGACATTCGATATCGTAAACCGCCATTAATACGTATCTCACTGACACCGGCTGCCGTTTCTCCGATATCAGCCGCAAGCTTTCTGACCTCTTGAATACGGCCTTTGTTAAGTAGATTAATCTGACGCTGCAAAATCGGAATAATCCAAGCCTGTAACGGAATCAATGCTATCGCTGCCAACCCAAACCAGACGCTCTGCATGAAGAGAAAAGCCAGAATGGTGAGCATTTGACCAGCCTGGAGTATCGGCTGGGACAACATATCGCCCATAATGCCACCCAGAGGCTCAGCTTCTGATGTGACCATAGAGACAAGCTCACCCTGACTTGTATTACGAAAATAAGGGCGCGGAAACCGCATGATGCGGGTCAATAATTGGTAGCGAAAACGTCTTAACAACCTCTCCGACAACACACCCTTCATGGTATTTAGACGCATTTTAAGCAGTCCATTGGCCAATACTGCAAGTAGGAAACCTGCACACAAGAGCAGTAGAAACTGCACTTGGCTCAACGCAAGGCCGAAAATAACCACCCCCTCAGATGGCCCACTGATGGCGTCATTTATGATTCGCTTGGGCAACTCAAGCGATACGTATAGAATGGGAAATGTGAGAAGAGTGACTAGCAATAAGACGATCTGATTGCTCTTCGAGTATTTCCAGATAAACGTAAATATGCTCTTTTCCACCATTTACCTCTTGGATAGATCAACGCGATAAACGACAAGATACATCGTCAGCTTATTCCTGTCTTTATTAGACCGTTTTTACAACATAGGGACTACCAGACAAGCTTTCATGGGGATACTCAACACGAAAATCAATGGTTCCAGGACTCTTCACTGCTATGTCACATCTTGATACGCCTGTTAATTTCTTAGCAACAGCCAATTCGGAAGAATCTCGATATTTTTTCGAGAAAAAACTGGGACTCACCTGTTTGTCAGAAGATCCTTATGCCATTGTTTTTGCATTGGGCAATTCCACCCTTCGAATTCAAAAGGTAGATACCGTCCCGGACGTCTCTTATACCGTTCTGGGTTGGCAAGTAGATGACATTCGGCAATGTGTCGCGGAGCTCACTGCGCAGGGAGTTCAGTTTGAGAACTTTCCTCACCTTACGCAGGACGGTGACGGTATCTGGAACTCACCCAGTGGCGCGTTGGTCGCGTGGTTTACAGACCCGGACGGAAATACTCTGTCACTAACACAGCTTTAGAGACCAACTAACAGTCGGACTAACAGCCATTCACACCCGCGCCCGTCAGATGACGATTTAAGTCTTGCGCGTAGACTTTGCCAGCGCTT
>CAZCKD010000258.1:0-4618 GCA_964498925.1 uncultured Granulosicoccaceae bacterium | reverse complement strand
GAACAATCGGCGCAAGTCCTTCGGTTGCCTCATCAAGGATAAGCAATCTAGGATTCGTCATTAAAGCTCTGCCAATGGCTAACATCTGTTGCTCGCCACCGGATAAGGAATTAGACATCTGAGAACGCCTCTCCGATAGACGCGGAAACAAGCTTGCGACCGATTGCAGATCCCAATGCCCTTTTCGCGCTGCGGCAATAAGATTTTCTTCGACGGTCAAATTGGGAAAACACCGACGCCCTTCGGGTACTAGGCCGATGCCAAGTTGAGCTACTTTGTGCGATGGCATGCGACTCAAATCGTGTCCATCAAAAATAAGACGACCAGAGTTCAGCGGAAGCATTCGGCAGATTGTTTTTATGGTCGTTGATTTACCCATGCCGTTACGTCCCATTAACGCAACCACCTCCCCCGGGTTCACCATTAATGACACATCAAATAAAGCCTGCGATGCGCCATAGCTGCTTGTTATGCTATCAAGCTCGAGGAAACTCACGCCTCTTTCCCCAGATAGGCTTCTCGAACCGTCTCGTTCGAACGAATTTCATCGACTGAACCTGTTGCGATAATTGATCCGTGCACCAAGACGCTGATTCGATCGGCCAGCGCAAATACGGCATCCATGTCATGTTCAACGAGAAGTATCGGAGCCTGTTCCCGCAGTTTATCTAGCAATAACGTGAGTTGTTTAGAACCACTTGTTCCTAAACCCGCCATAGGTTCATCCATAACAAACACGCTAGGATTCAGCGTTAATGCGATAGCTATTTCCAACTGTCGTCGCTGACCGTGGGACAGCTCATTCGCCGGGACTCTGGATTGATCACTTAGTCCGACCTTACTGAGTGCTTGCTCTGCGATTTCTCGCAGTGATGACTGCTTAAGCGCAGAGCGAACAATATTGTAGGGACTACCAGCAGCACCCATTGCGCCCAGAAAAGCGTTTTGCAGAACGGTATCTTCCATTGCAAGGGCGGAGACCTGAAACGTTCTTGCTAAACCCATTTTCGCCCGTGCAACGGTATCTAGTTTAGTGACATCGACATCCTCTATCAGCACCTTTCCTGAGTCAGGTCGCAGGCTACCAGCCAGCTGTTGGATCAAGGTTGATTTTCCCGCCCCATTGGGTCCTATCAGGGCGTGAATTTCACCCACACGAACGTCAAGACTGACCCTATCGACAGCCTGTAAAGCACCAAAGCGTTTGGATAATTCAATGGCCTGCAACACTGGCTTAGTCATGTATCTTTTCTCTACCGACAAGCAACCCCATGATTCCACCCCGGGCGTACAGAACGATCAATAGTAGTAACGCTCCGAGATAGACATGCCAGTAATCGCTTAGCTCACCCAGGTAGTGTTCTAGCCCGATATAGACGACAGCCCCTACCACCGGGCCACACAAGCGGGCAACGCCACCCAGAATGATGAAAACCATAATCTCACCACTGGTTTGCCAACTGAACATACTAGGACTAACAAAACGATTGAGATCGGCAAACAAAGCGCCAGCCAAGCCTGTGATCATGCCCGACAAAAAGAAAACCAGTAGCCTCAGTCGGAACGGACTAATGCCTACCGTCTGCACGCGCTCAGGCGATTGTCTGGCGGCGTTAAGAGCTAATCCCAAAGATGATCGGGAAATCATGCGCGCAATACCCAACACTATGAGCAGCACACAAAAAACGATAAGAAAAAACTGTATCGGATCTAGTGTGTTCAGTCCTGGGAATTCGTTTCTTACATAAATAGAAAGTCCATCATCACCTCCATAAGCAGACCAACTCACTGAGAAGTAATAAAACATCTGACCGAAGGCTAAAGTAATCATGATGAAGTAGACCCCGGTAGTTCTTAGGCTCAGGGCACCGATAAGCAGCGCAGCTAAACCGCTGACCAGGACAGCGACACACCAGATGATAAGCATGGATTTAGTCCCCTCTATCAGGAACGGACTTTCCATCAATGGCGTATACGTTTGGGCATGACTGGCTAGAATACCCATGGTGTATCCACCCAATCCAAAAAATATCGCATGCCCTAAACTAACAAGACCACCTTGACCCAAAGCAATATTGAGCCCTACACCTGCCACTGCAAAAACGGCAGCTCGGGTTGCAAGCGTAATGTAAAAAGGTTCTTCAACAACCTGCGCCCAGAGGGCAAAGCCCAGAAATGCCAGCAGAAAAACGCCATTGAAGATTGTTTCTCGATTCATCGAGCCGTACCGAACAAGCCGGAAGGCTTAATGATTAGAACGACAACCATTAAAATATAAATGGCCATGGACGCAATGGCAGATCCGGCAGACGCTGCCGCTGCAGGTTCCATAAATAGTTCAAACACCGAAGGTAAAAACAGCCCACCCAAGGTGTCCGTCAACCCTACGAGAATAGCGCCGACAAATGCGCCCTTTATAGAGCCGATTCCACCTATCACGATAACCACGAAGGCTAAAATTAAGATAGGTTCGCCCATACCCACCTGCACAGATTGGATCGCGCCAACAAGCGCACCTGCCAATCCGGCCAAGGCCGCCCCAAGTGCAAAAACGATGGTGTAGAGTTTGGAAATATCAACGCCTAACGCTGCGATCATTTCCCGATCACTTTCACCGGCTCGAACTCGCATACCCAATCGCGTATGGGTAATGAGGACGTAGAGCCCTAAAGCCACGAGAAGGCCTATGACAATCAGTGCCAATCTGTACTTGGAATATTGAATGCCACCTGGCAACGTTGTGGATCCGGACAATACCTCAGGAATGTTCAGGTACAGCGGAAACGAACCGAAGATAAAACGAGTCCCTTCCGAGAAAATCAAAATTAACGCGAAAGTTGCAAGCACTTGATCCAGGTGGTCACGACGATACAAACGTCGTATGACAACAACCTCAACAAGCGCGCCAGCCGCAGCTGATGCCGCTAAGGCCGCAATCACGCCCATGAGAAAAGAGCCTGTGGCCACAGACACCCATGCTGCGGCAAACGCCCCCACCATGAACAGGGATCCGTGGGCCAGATTGATCAGCCCCATAACGCCAAAGACTAGAGTCAGTCCTGCCGCCATCAGAAACAGCATGACGCCGAACTGGATACCGTTCAGAATTTGTTCTGCAACGAGAATATAGGGCATGCGAAGTCAGGCCTGAACCTATCAATCAAACTACCGTAGATAGTACCCTTTGCGTTCAGTCAATTGAACGAAAATTAGAGATTCCAGCGTTTATCCGATAACACTAAGCCAAGCGCAAGCTGTCGAGCTCGCATTTAGGAACTAAGCCGTTCAGACGACGTTCGAGGTTTCCTGCTTTACCGAGATGATCGACATGGCGTTCTGCAGCACATTGGCCACACGCTCATATTCACGTTCGACGCGTTGCCGCTCTGTGCGCTCTCGACGGGCTACCTTCTCAGCCATCCTTTGTCCTGACTGAGCATCACGCATAATTTTAATAGCGTCACGAGCCACGTCCCTGCTCCGGTTATGCGACTCACGCTCGGACTCAATAACCGCGTGCTGTGCAATGACTAACTTTTGAAGCCTGCCTTTATCCTTCTGCAAGGTTGTGACAAGGCTATTGAGTTCACCGGTTGTCATTGCTGCCAATTCTTCTTTGGACGCGTCCAGATTAGCGAGACTCTGGTGTTTAGTGATCGGTGTTGCTACCGGTGATTCATCCAGCTGCGGCTCGTCGACTTCCATATCAGCGAACGATACGCTCTGGGCACCAATGTCGTGAGATTGGACTAATCGCTCAACCTGCTCCATTTGACTCATCACTTCGTCTTCAGGGCCGTCATTAGCAGAAGGGATTTCACGTGTTGGAATACCAGACAGACCTGCTCCGGTTCGATTCAACAGACTGTCACTATCTAATGTATTGGACACGGATTTGAGAGGCCGTGCCTGACGGTTTGGTCGCAGAGTAGCAACATCCGTTAAATCAATAACCGGAAGATTTTTATCGCCAAATAATCCGCCAGTGGGGTCTGATTCAGCATATTCGGCATCGCTGCTTTCCGGTTGGCTGGAGAAGCCCATCGTCTGGGAATTCGTAGGCTCGTCTGTATTGAAGAAGTCATCATCAGCCACAAACCAGCTATCGTCTCCAGCAGATGTTGTGACCGCCGATTCAGAATGCCCAGAGCCATAATGAAGAGAGGCCATCAAATGAAATATAAATGCAGGCACTAACACGAGTGCGCTCAACAACACACCTTGGATCAAACTGTTCATACCGCGAATTGGCCAGGCAAGCGTCGCAACAGTTGCCAGCACCAGGACCAGTACCGTCAGACGACCCAACAATACTTTGCGCCTGCGACGACTTCTAAATTTTGTCGAGGTCGCACCGTCTCTACCGAACAACGGCAGGAACAGAACCATCAGAAACGCTATAGCCGGAAGTATTAGGACTGGATAATTTGTCATCTCAACGCACGTTTTCTCGCTACGCCAACATCAGGTAGCGCATGATCGCCAACCTTGATTGAAACAGGTGAAAGCCCCGTCCATTCAAGCATTCAGAATGCATTGATTATGATCGCGCAAGCCAGATCCGTGAACAAGATTTTCAGTGAACCGTGACATGGGTGGCGTAATTTCGGGGGCTATT
>CAZCKD010000257.1:0-4665 GCA_964498925.1 uncultured Granulosicoccaceae bacterium | reverse complement strand
TAAATGATGATGCGCCAACAGGCATAACCATAAATTCTTGAAGATCGACGCTGTTATCTGCATGAGAACCACCGTTGATGATGTTCATCATCGGTACTGGCAAATTAACCGCCTCTTTACCGCCGAGGTATTCGAACAGCATCTGCCCCGAATCTGCCGCTCCGGCATGTGCTGCAGCAAGCGAGACCGCCAACAGAGAGTTAGCACCCAGCTTGTCCTTATTTTCAGAACCGTCCAGATCGAGCATCAATTTATCCAGACCTGCCTGGTCGGCCACGTCATGGCCCATCACCGCGTCACGGATAGCACCGTTAACGTTGTCAACAGCCTGAGTGACGCCCTTGCCCATGTAGCGGGACTTGTCACCATCGCGAAGCTCCAGAGCTTCACGCGTGCCGGTAGATGCACCGGAAGGGACAGCTGCTCGCCCTTTTGCACCGGTGCTAAGCGTGATATCCGCCTCAATAGTCGGGTTACCGCGGGAATCCATTATTTCACGCGCGTGTAGCTCAGTAATTCGAGACGTCATGTATATGTCCTAGTTAATTAGATAATTCAGTTAAGAGAGTTTAGCCGCTTGACAATCAGCTTAGGTAAGGCGCTTCAGCAAAGTCTTCTGACTTTACGGCAATGTCTAAACGTTTAAGAGTTTCCAACAGGGGCTTAAGTTCACCCAGGGGCCAGGCATTGGGGCCATCGCTTAATGCATTGGCAGGGTCAGGGTGCGTTTCCATAAAAAGCCCGGAGACACCTGCCGCCACAGCTGCGCGAGCCAATACCGGCACAAATTCTCGCTGACCACCAGAACTCCCCCCTTGACTGCCGGGTTGCTGGACGGAATGTGTGGCGTCGAAAACGATCGGGCAATCCGTATTTCTCATGATAGCCAAACCGCGCATATCCGACACCAGCGTGTTGTACCCGAACGATGCCCCTC
The DNA here is from genome assembly GCA_964498925.1 of uncultured Granulosicoccaceae bacterium. Classification (GTDB taxonomy): domain Bacteria; phylum Pseudomonadota; class Gammaproteobacteria; order Granulosicoccales; family Granulosicoccaceae; genus Granulosicoccus. The sequence continues at coordinate 3,728 of CAZCKD010000257.1, read as the reverse complement.
GCTCGCACACCATAATTTGTTGGTTGTTTTCTGCTCGGGCCTTTTCAACAACATGCACCATATCGCCAGGCGCTAGAAACTGACCCTTTTTGATATTCACGGGTTTTCCCGCTGCGGCTACCCTGCGAATAAAGTTGGTTTGTCGACAGAGAAACGCAGGCGTTTGCAGAACATCGACCACATCGGCCACTTCATCCATCGGCGTATCTTCATGGACATCGGTGATAACCGGCACACCAATCTCTTCACGCACTTTGGCGAGTATGCGCAAACCTTCCGCCATTCCAGGCCCGCGAAAGCTATTGTTTGACGAGCGATTGGCCTTGTCGAAGGAAGACTTGTAAATAAAGGGGATGCCCAAATCATCGGTCATCACCTTCAGCGCTTCCGCCGTTTCCATCGCCAGCGCTTCTGATTCAATCGCGCACGGACCTGCGATCAAAAATACCGGTTTATCCAATCCTGCTTCGAAGCCGCACAATTCCATGGCCATTGCCCTTAAGTTTTGAAAAACGGATTAGATATTTAGCTTATTTCAGCGGTGTCTGCTTCCTCAACTTCTGTCCCCGCACGATTCGCTTGAAAGTCGAGAGCCGCCTTTATAAATCCGGTGAACAGAGGATGTCCATCTCGAGGATTGGACGTGTATTCGGGGTGGAACTGACAACCAATAAACCAGGGGTGATCAGGCAGTTCAATCATCTCAGCCAGCCCGTTAGCATCGAATGTAGGTGACGCTGCGGCTGAATCGCTTCCCTCTGATTCACTTGCCACGGTACTTGATCGAGCAGATATGACCAAACCAGCCTCTGTCAGCTGATTGGTGTAGTTATTATTGAATTCGAACCGATGCCTGTGACGTTCAACAACCTCATTGGCCCCATAGACTCGCGCGGCAAGGGAATCAGGTTGCATCGAACACAGTTGCCCGCCTAGACGCATCGTGCCACCCAGGTCTGAATCAGCGTGACGAATGACCGTTTCACCATCCTGATTTTGCCATTCAGTGATCAATGCAATGACTGGCTCTGTTGTCGCCAGATCAAACTCACTGCTATTAGCCGTTTCGATACCCGCCACGTTTCGAGCATGCTCGATAACCGCCACCTGCATACCCAGGCAAATGCCTAAATAAGGAATCTTGTTTTCCCGGGCATAGCGCGCTGCAATGATTTTGCCTTCAACACCACGTGTACCGAAACCACCCGGAACCAGAATGGCATCGACTTCGCCCAACGCACGCATATCGCCGCGCTCCAACTTTTCAGCATCCAGGTAACGGATGCGCACGTTGCTATCAGTCTGAATACCCGCGTGGGTCAGTGCTTCATTCAACGACTTGTAGGATTCCGTCAGCTCGGTGTATTTGCCCACCATGCCGATGGTGACCGCTTTGCCCGGATGGCGAATACGATCTACAACCCGCTGCCACTCAGTGAGGTCGGCTGGTGGAAGATCCAGCTGAAATTGTTCTACAACTAACTCATCGAGCTCCTGCGCATGCAACATGCGTGGAATGTCATAAATGGTATCGGCATCGGTTGCGGCGATAACGGCCCGTTCGGTAACGTTTGTGAAAAGCGCTATTTTGCGTCTTTCTGTATCCGGCAGCTCTCGATCGGCACGACATAAAAGAATGTCCGGCTGAATACCGATAGATCGAAGCTCTTTAACGGAGTGTTGTGTCGGTTTGGTCTTGATTTCACCCGCACTGGCAATATAAGGCACCAGAGTCAGATGCATAAAGAGTGTATTTTCACGACCCAGTTCTACAGCCATCTGCCGTATGGCTTCGAGGAACGGCAGAGACTCGATATCACCCACAGTGCCACCGATCTCAACCATAGCAACATCAGCGTCTCCTGCACCCACCTTGACCCGACGTTTGATTTCTTCGGTGATGTGGGGAATGACCTGAACAGTTGCACCCAGGTAGTCTCCGCGACGTTCTTTGGCGATGACTGTTTCGTAAACGCGCCCGGTCGTGAAGTTGTTGCTCTGACTGGTTTGAATTCGGACAAAGCGCTCGTAATGACCGAGATCTAAATCGGTCTCTGCTCCGTCATGTGTGACGAACACCTCACCGTGCTGGTAAGGGCTCATGGTGCCGGGGTCAACGTTGATGTACGGGTCAAGCTTGAGCATCGTGACTTTTAAGCCACGGGCTTCGAGCAGCGCCGCCAGCGAGGCTGCTGAAATTCCTTTGCCCAATGACGAAACAACGCCACCAGTAACGAATATAAAACGCGTCATAGACTGAGTCTGTTAGTGCTGCATGCACACTAGGGCTTGGTTACCCGAGGCACAAACAGCTAAATTGCGTGACGCGGAACGTTCCTTGGAAGATCCCGCTGCGATACGAAACATTTCATATCGAACGGGAGTTGAGATTACCAGATTGGGCAATCCCAAACAATTGAAAAAGCGGACTCAGCGCTGTGAATTTGGCAACGATACGGTAATGCGTGACTCAGGCCGGACTATGGCTATCAGTTACAGGTGCGGCATCAGCGGATAAACTCTTTGCCTTGTTATTACCGGCCTCCCGCATATCCACCGATAGTGCAATACCCCAGACGGCTGCCAGCTTGTCTTCAATGTAAAGCAGAGGCGTCGTATCCCGAATCCAGGGGGGTATAGATGACTCCTGCAGGATCTTTTTCACCGCTTTATGGAAAGCGGGTTCGCCGACCTTAAGAAGCTCACCACCGGCACGACTCTTCACACTCACAACACCTTGGATAGGCAGAAGAATGCCCTTCTTCCGGCAAAGCTCCTTCGTCAATGTCAGGCCAGTCTCTACGATGGTCAACGGCTCATACGGATAAGCCCAATCATATTGATAGGCTTTGACCTCTTCCTGCGGAGGAAGTAGATAAAGACCATCCTTATAGCGCCTGAAGATGTAGTCTCTGACATTCACGATGCCATTGGAATCATCCCGCGCTTCTACCAGATCCGACATAACTTGCGTCAGGTCTTGCAGGCGCGGCATACGCAATCCTCTTTGGCGTACGAACAAACGCAGAACCGTGAACGCACGTTCCCGCGGCAGTTGTTTGAGCCCTTTAAGGCTTAATTCGGACGTGCCCTCTATTGTGACCGTGTCGAGATCCTGCTGAGCCAAGCCTAATAGAGTCTGGCTAGCCGCGGCACTTCTCTGAGCGCTTCTACCCAAAGTTTGAACCGCTGCCGGCCAACGCTCTTTTAACAAGGGCATGACGTTCAAGCGTAAAAAATTACGATCGAATCGGTCATCGGCATTGGACGGATCTTCAATCCACTCCAGGCCCTGCAATTCAGCGAGGATTTTCAGCGACTCCTTCGTGCAACTCAATAAGGGACGTCCCATGTATCCACGGCTAAACCGTCGTTTACGGGGAATCCCAGACAGCCCATCCGTCCCGCTTCCTCGAAGCGCTTGAAGCAGAAAAGTTTCAGCCTGATCTTCAGCGTGTTGTGCCAGCAACAGGTGTTCGTCAGTTTCTAATAATGCCGAGAACTCGGCGTATCGCACACGTCTAGCGGCAGCTTCAGGACCTTCATCGGACTCATCGACCACGACCGTTCGTACTTCCAACGGAACATTGAGCCCCTGACAAACAGCTCTAGCGTGCTCAGCCCACTTCTCACTGCCGTCTTGGAGCCCGTGATCGATATGGACAGCTCGAATTTGGAGGCTGGGTGTTTCCCGCTGTAGCTGAACCAGCAATGCCAGCAAAACATGG
>CAZCKD010000256.1:0-4723 GCA_964498925.1 uncultured Granulosicoccaceae bacterium | reverse complement strand
TCTATGGGTGAAGAAAAAGAATTGCGCGTAAGAGACTGCCGGTTGCCTTGAGCAAATACCGTAGCCGTGTTGAGCAGAAGCACCGCAGCACTCAACAAAATTATCTGAATACATCTCATTTGCGCAGCCTCAATCGTCGAAAATAAGATACGTTTTAGAAAAACATGCGCTTGGCTTTTTCTAGTATGTCAAAGTCTGTGACCCTCGTGTACGAAAATCGATCCGTAATTGAGCGTAATAAGTTCCCGAGCACAGGCTAGACGGAAGTCTTAACGATGCCTTTTTCAACCCATTCATCAAATAGTTCTAGAACTCGATGACTGAAGGCGTCGTCGTTAATGTGGCAATTCAAGGCCTCTAGCGTTGCATTGTCTGGGCATTCTTTCTCAAAAGTGTCGCAAAAAGCCGCCAAGCCGTTGGCATCATGCAATTCCCCACCGGGACGGTCCCATTCATTAAGGCCGCCTTTGGGCAAAAACACATGTGTTGGGCCTTTAGCCACCGCGATTTTTTTGTGGTGTTCACGTGCAACTGCGATGCGCTGCTCTTCGTTTAGCAGTATCACTTTCACAAGGCGATTGTGATCGTGTGTTGGCATTCCTTCAAATTGTGTTGGTAACGGATGATGACCTACTAAATCGCAAAGGTCGTAGCACGCTGGCGCGATCATTTGCGGGGTATTAGTCGCACTTGCTTGTGTCATGCGATCGGACCCGGCTGATAAGCCGCCGTACAAATGATTGCCCACCTCTTGTGTAGCGAAATCCATAACACAGGCAAACGCGTTTTGAGAGGCCATGGACTCAAATGCACGACCACCCATGCCGGTAGCGTGAAAGACAACGACTTCAAAGCCACGCTTTTCAAGCTCGGGTTTTAGCTTGACCATGTAGTGCAAAATGGTTTTTCCAAAAGAGGTCATACCGATCATCGGTTTGTCCCATTGGGGTGCCTCCACGGCTCTTGCTGCCCCTAAGACGGCACCGGCGGCTTGAGACAACGAAGACTTGCACACTGAATTTAGCCCATAGAGGCCACCTGCCCAAAGAATCATCTGTACATCAGCTGGCAGGCGCTCGGGTGGTATCAGCGAGGAGAAGCTAACAGTGCTAACAATGTACTTTGGAATACCAATAGGGAGGGCGCAGCAGATATCCAGTGCTAGATCAGTTCCCATCGTACCGCCAAGTACGATAACGCCGTCGACTAGGCCTTCTTGCACTAATTGCAGACTGAGTAACGATGCCCCCTTCGCCATGATCTGCATAGCGGTGTTTTCATTGTTGGATGCAATAGCTTCATCGATGGTGTGATCGCCAGCGCTGGCAACAGCGTGTTTTGAATAGTCAGTAGGTTGCTGTGGATTTCCTAAGACACTGACATCCATCGACAGCGTTTGGCCACCTTGCTTTTGGATGCAATCTTCAATGTAATTCAGCTCGTCGTTTTTCGTGTCGTAGGTGCCAACGACGAGAATGGTTTTTTGCTGATTCATAGTGTGTGTTGCCGTAAATTTGTTATCGCCGTTATCGCATATGTTGGATGGCTCTACAGGTACCGGGCTTCGATGCTGACGCCTAAAGCGAACCCATAACGTTCATAGTAGAAAGGCATGGCTATCGTAATCAGAGCGACGGCGCCGACAAATATTTGCCATGGTTTCAGTGCAAAGCTTTTGAGAAGGGAGTCGAGCAGCAAGTAGGCTATGGCGACAACAGGATAGCTGAGCTCGCCGACAATCCAAAACCAGGCTTTTGGGCCGGTAATGTCGCCGATTTTAAAAAACCAGAGTATCGGCCAGAAAACCAGCCAGATGGCAGTAGCCAGTAAAAAACGTTTTATTGTGCTGTCTAAGATTTTCATGACGAATTAAAGCGTGTCAAACGTTCTCTTCAATGATGAGAGAACTACTGTATTTCTCGTGGCTACAGGCTACCATGTCGAACCAGGCCACGGGCTGGCCGCAGACCTAAAGCTATTCGCAATTCTGTCGGCGACCCTGTCGGAGATCCTGCTGGCGATCCGTTAACTATTTGCAAACCGAGACTGATTTTTCATGGCATTGAGCGCAACGGTATTTAAGGTTGAAATGAATATCGCTGATATGAATCGGCATTATTATCAACCGCATGAGTTAACTGTCGCCCAACATCCGTCGGAGAACGAGCATCGTTTGATGATACGGCTTATAGCGTTTGCGCTGAATGCAGGTGAGGGCTTGACCTTTACCAAAGGCCTGAACACTGATGACGAGCCGGAACTGTGGTTGAAGAGCCTGAGCGATGAAATTGAACTTTGGGTCGACTTTGGACAGGTAGATGAAAAGCGTATTCGTAAAGCTTGTGGAAAAGCTAAACAGGTGAAGATATACACCTATCATGATAGAAAATCAGCTGAGTGGTGGAAGCAAAATAAGGACGTTCTCAGTCGCCATAAAAATCTCAGTGTCTATCATCTTCAAGCGGATGGCTGCGATGCATTTGTGAATCGTAAAATGAACTTGCAGTTCAGTATTGATGAAGACTCAATATTGTTGACAGATGAAAGCACCAGCATCAACGTTACAGTCGATGAATTGGAAACCTAAATTTAGTTTTTAGTGTTTCAACGCTGCATTCTTTCACGCTGAACGCGTGTTTTCGTTTTCCTTCTTTACTTTCATATCCAGCTCCCAGAGCTTTTTATGGATTTGCCGTGTATTGATTATTAGACCTAGAAAACAAATCGCACACACCAACGGCAGCATCCAATTGAAATGCTCAGTCCCGAAAGTTGCGATGTACGCATTTATAGCGATAAAGACTAAACGGCTTTCAGTAGGGCCAATGCCATAGTGATAAATTTCGAATTCATTGGTAGCGGCAAAGCTTAAAAAACTATTGACCATGAAGCCGCCAAGAATAACCACTAAGGCCATGTACCAAACTTCGATAGCGGGCGGTGCGAACAGATAGCCCGCCGCCACCAGGCAACACAAGAATATGTAGTCTAGAAAGTGATCCATATAGAAGCCCCATTTTATAAGGCCTGTATTACGCCTCCGGCCGACTTCTCCGTCTGCAAGGTCGGTTAGGTACTGCAGAACAATCATCAGAGAAATTCCCCAGACCCACACTATGTTGGAAGAGGCGAGCCAGCCAAATAGTAATACCCCGGCACTCCATATGATTGTCGTGAAAGTCAGGTGCCACGTTTCTATTGACTCTGGAATTTTGGGAACCATCCAGTTTTTGAGTCGTAGCTCCAACGGAGTCAATATCGACTGTCCGACTTTTTGATCACCTGCGAAATTGGATTCGCTCATTGGGTATTCCTAGGTTAGGTGCTACGTTTGTTTAGAACGTCATGCGCTTTTCGATCTTTCAAATTTTACTGTTGAACAGGTCTTTCCATCAATACTGCATTGGCCCTTCCGCGATTAGATCTACTAAAAACGCTACCCGTTCGGAGGTTCAGTCGTCTTTTTGGTTTTATCGTTTATCGCCTCCCGCCTGATTGATCTCCCGAATATCGTGTGAACGAATTCTCATTAATAATAATTCGGGGGGCATTTATTTTTAATAGGTTCACAGGCCTCTAGAAGGTGGATTAACAAGTTTCCGGCTTTCATACAGAATCATCCCAACTGTAGGAAATAAACAGATGGACTTGCTGTGATGAATTTGAAAGGTCGTCTTGCCACCAAGGTTTTCGCTCTCTTAGCGCTCTTTTCGAGTATAGATTTAGCCTCAGCGCAGGACTGGGTCAACGTGGCTGAGATGAAGGTGGAACGTGTTGAAGCGACCACTATCCTTTATCGCGATGACATTTATGTCTTTAATGGTTTTAGTCCAGGCATTCGCATAGCGAACTCCGTTGAAAAATATGATGCCGCTACAAAAGAGTGGAGTATCGTCAGCTCGACCACAACGTTAAATGGTACAGCGGTAACTCATAACGGTGCTGTGCGAGTGGGTGCGGATGTTTGGATCATCGGCGGGCGCATTGGTAATCACCCTGGGCGTGTATCCGATCGAGTCTGGATCTATAACTTGAACAGCGGTAACTGGCGTCGTGGACCTGATTTGCCAGTGCCCAGTGCTGCTGGTGGCGCAGCCTTAGTGAATAACAAAATTCATTTGATCGGTGGTTTGGATCCCAACGCAAGTTGTGATGTTCCTAATCACTTTATATATGACATCGGATCTCCAGCAGCCGGTTGGCAAGATGTAACGGCCACGGCAGGTATGCCTGTCCCAAGAAATCATTTCTCAACAGCTGTGGTCAATGGAACAATTTATGTCATGGGCGGGCAGTTTGGCCATGATAATTGCCCTGGGAAATTTACTCAGGATACCGATATCGTTCATGCATTTAACACAGCGAATAATACGTGGTCGCAGAAAGCCAGCATGCCTGGTAAGAACTCACATTCAGAGCCTGGTACGTTTGTTTATAGAAACGATATTTACACGACAGGTGGTGAGAATGCTCCAGAGAAAGTATGGAAGTACAACCCGCGATCTAATAATTGGAGTACGTTCCGCGAACTAGCAGAACCGTTGGTAGCACCGGTTGCAAGAATTGTTGATGGACAATTAATTGTTGCAGGAGGAGGCGCACCACGAGCGGCGCTAGCAACGAATAGGGCGCGTGCTTTATCGCTTGACGGTTCACCTGTGACACCATCAACGCCAACGCCAACGCCAACGCCAACGCCAACGCCAACGCCAACGCCAACGCC
>CAZCKD010000255.1:0-4737 GCA_964498925.1 uncultured Granulosicoccaceae bacterium | reverse complement strand
CTGCAGCACATTGATCTAGCAGCGAGTGTTGGGGACTGTATTATCTGGCGACGTGACAATCTTGTGTCCTACACACTTGCGTGCGCACTGGATGACGCGGAAAATGCGACAGAGGTAGTTAGGGGTGCGGACTTGCTTAGCAGTACAAGTACTCAGATTGCGATCATGCATATTCTGGGTTTACGCGTTCCCAGCTACGCGCACATCCCGGTTGCGATCGATGAAAACGGGGATAAATTAAGCAAACACTCCAATGCCATGGCAATCTCTCAACAAGCGACCATGAACGTATTAAAACAGGCGTGGCAGTTTCTCGGCCAAAGTGACGTTGAGGCTGATAATGTGCATGAATTCTGGCAGCAGGCAACTGTCCAGTGGCAAATGGGTGCTGTGCCTGCAGTGACACGTAAGTCGTTATGAGATTAAAACCACTTTCCGATCACAGCCTGTTGATATTTCTAGTGGGGTTGTTTGTTATAAACTCTCCTCTCAGGCAATGGTGGTCTGAGCTAGCACTGCCTTGGTACACGATGTTTATACCTTGGCTAATCGTGATCGGATTGGTAGCTATCAATCAGATGAGACAACATCGTGGGGATTGACCTAGCGCTGCTGTTTGCCATCGCGCTTGCCTATCTAGGCTTGCTGTTTGTTATTGCCTGGTGCGCTGATTCAGGATGGCTTGCCGACAAATGGGTGAAGTCGCCCTGGGTGTATTCGCTTTCGCTTGGCGTATACGCAACGTCCTGGACGTACTACGGTAGCGTCGGACTGGCGCACAGAAGCGGGTTTGCGTTTCTTAATATCTATCTCGGACTGACGGGTGCATTTGTTTTAGGCCCATACCTCTTACGCCCCATATTACGACTTTGCCGTGAAAATCAGCTGACATCCATTGCTGACCTGCTGGCCTTTCGTTACGGTGGACGAGCGACAGGTTTCGCCGTCACCTCGTTTATGCTGCTGGGGATTCTGCCCTACATATCACTGCAGATACGTGCTGTTACTGAATCAATTCAAGTGCTCAGCCAACAGGTGCCTCCGAATTTATTAGCACTGCTCTTCTGTGTTGCGATAACCATCTTTGCCATCCTGTTTGGTGCTCGCCATTTAACACCGCGAGAAAAACACCATGGCCTGGTGGTTGCCATCGCATTCGAATCTGCTGTCAAGTTGATAGCAATGGTTATCGCTGGTCTTTTTGTCGTCACACAGGTTTTCGATTCACCAGCGGCTATGAACGACTGGGCTAAGGCTCAGCCGGAAATGCTCGACAATTTGTATCAGACCAGTACCACCGGTTTATGGCCAACGCTTTTATTATTGTCGTTCTGCGCAGCATTCATGCTGCCTAGGCAGTATCACATGACGTTTGTCGAGAATCAGGACCCGCGACACCTGCAAACCGCGTACTGGCTGTTTCCGTTGTATCTGTTAATTTTAAATCTGCCTATCATTCCCATTTTGTTTGCGGGCCGGTTTCTGGAGTTATCCATCGCGCCAGACTTCTATGTCCTTGGTATGACACTAACGCTCGGAAAAGAATGGTTAGCCATTCTCGTGTTTTTAGGTGGGCTATCAGCAGCCAGCGCCATGATGATAGTTACCACACTTGCATTATCATCCATGGTCGTTAATCACTTTTTACTACCAGCGACTCTGTCCAGCAATCGAAAAGTAGACTTCTATCGCCGACTACTGTGGGGTCGCCGTCTCGTCATCTCTGCCATTATCGCTGCTGGATACGGCTTCTATATCGTGATTGAGCTTAACGAAGGTCTGGCAAGCCTGGGACTTATCTCGTTTGTCGCTGCAGCTCAGTTACTACCCGGTATGTTCGGCCTTTTATTCTGGTCTCGGGCAACACAAACTGGTTTTATCGCAGGCCTTACCGGCGGTGCCTTGGCCTGGTTTGCACTTCTCATACTACCGTTGATAGATAGCTCGCTTACTGTACGGGACTGGATTTCCGTAGAAACCGATATCTGGACGCTCTCTACGTTTTGTACGCTAAGCGTCAATGCCCTTTTATTCATTTTGGGTAGCTTGTTAACCAGCCCTTCGGCAGAAGAAACGAATGCTGCCCAGCTTGCCAACGAATATGCCGATATCACCGACAACTCGACAACCATTGCGCGCTCTGTCCATCACTACCGATACTCGCTCCAGCATGCATTAGGCAATAAGGTTGCCTCTCAAGAGTTGGATCGCGCACTGCAAGAAACAAACATCTCTGATGATGAGACCCGACGCTCTGAACTCAGAATGCTGCATGATCAACTGGAACGCAATTTATCAGGACTACTGGGCCCCACCCTGGCCCGCGAGATTTTGCGAAGACCCAGCTCTCCTGCCGACAAAAACTCAGGAGGCGCAACCGACGCCCGTTTTCTTGAACGCCGCTTGGAAGCATCAAGAGAACAGATGCGCGGATTGACAAAACAGGTCGATGACCTTCGACAGTACTTGCAGGATGTTTTAAAACAACTCCCTCTTGGTGTTTGTTCTATTTCAGCTAATGGGCGGATCTACATTTGGAATTCAGCCATGCAATCACTAACAGGCATTAAAGAAAGAGATGCCTACGACAAGTCACTCGATCATCTGGAGCAACCTTGGGGAAAACTCCTCGCTGATTTTGCGGCCTCCGAGAACAACCATCAGTTTCGATGCAGAACTATCCATAACGACCGAAATGCAACAGTCAACCTTCACAAGGCTGATATAGGGGTGACTGCAGGTCGCGACGATGCCTTAGCCGGACAGGTCATACTGATGGAGGACAGGACAAATCTTGATACGCTCGAGAGTGAATTAGCCCACAGTGAAAGACTGGCATCGGTAGGCCGCCTTGCCGCGGGTGTCGCTCATGAAATCGGAAACCCACTAACCGGCATCGCAAGCATTGCTCAGAATCTTCATCATGACATCAGCGAGAGTTCAGATACTCCCATCGTCCGCGAACAAACAGACGACATACTGACGCAGGTCAATCGCATTAACAGCATTGTCAGATCATTGCTGACTTTCTCTCACGCTGACTCGGTGAATGACGGTGTGTCCGAAATTGTCGATATTACCGAGAGAATAAACGAGGCCATCAGATTGGTTCAGTTATCACCTGATACCAAAGGGCTGGCATTCGAAGTGGCGATGCCATCGGATGCAAAGGTCATTGGCGATGCCAATCTACTGATGCAAGTGTTCGTTAATCTTATTAACAATGCCTGTGATGCCTCACCTAAAAATGGTCGCGTTACCATTCGTGGAAAAATTAAACATCAGGAACTGATAGTTGAAACAATCGATCAGGGACCCGGCATCCAAGGTCTGGCTAGAGAACATTTGTTCGAACCATTCTTTACGACAAAACCTGTCGGACAAGGCACAGGCTTAGGTCTATCACTGGCCTATAGCATCGTTACTAATCACAACGGCAAACTTCGCCTAGGCAACACGGAGTCTGGTACCAGCATGGTGGTTTCCCTGCCTTTGTACTCGGAAGAAACGACATGAAGAAGCTTCTCGTGCTGGAAGACGAAGATGTCATTCTAAAAGCCTTAAAGCGGCTCTTAGAAAGAAACCACTATGAAGTCCAGACGGCTACAACCGTTGAGGAAGCCATACAAGCCGAACCTCAATCCTTTGATTTAATACTTGCCGATCTGCGCCTACCCGGTGCTGAAGGCACGGCAATCATTCCAACAGCAGGCGCTGTCCCGGTCGTTATCATGACAAGTCATGCCAGCGTTCGTTCTGCCGTTGATGCCATGCGATCGGGTGCCATGGACTACATTGCAAAACCTTTCGACCATGATGAATTGCTCATGGTTATTGAACGCGCACTGCTACAAAATTTATTGCAAGCACAAAACCAGTCGTTAAAACTTGAACTGAGACGTAGTCAGGCCACCAGCGATACGTTTGAAAGCCCAGTCATTTCACGTCTGCTCGATCACGCAGAGCAACCACTAACCACTCAGCAATTTCAGCACTTTCACGGGGAACGCGGTACTGAGCGTGAATCATTAGCGCGCGCGATGCACGAACGCAGCGAACGCCGAGATGCACCGTTTGTCGTCGCCGACATACGAGCAGAAAAATCAGACGCCGACGCGTTGCAATTATTCGGAAATGACAATACCGCTCGCCCCGATGGCATACCACCGGGTGGACTGGTTCAAGCCGCACAAAACGGATGCCTTGTGCTTAGACACCCTGAGCTACTGAACTACGAATTACAAAAAAGACTCAGCGAGGCTCTCACGAAACGGGTGCTGCCACTTGCTGATAGCTCTCGGCAACGAGTGATCAACGTCAATATCGCATCGATCAGTCATGAGTCCATTTCAACGCTGCGAGATAAAGGCGAGATCATCCCCGAATTCGCCGATTTGCTCGCTGGCAACGAAGTAGAAGTTCCGCCATTGCGTTTTCATCCGGAAGACATACTTCCCATCGCTGAGCATCATTTAGAGACATTGTCCCAACGCCACGGCTTAAGAAAAATAAAGCTATCCAAAGAAGCAGAGGCCGCGTTAAAAGCGAATTCATGGCCCGGCAATGTCGCAGAATTACGCCATGTAGTCGCAAGAGCCCTGTTTGTTACGAGAAGTAACACAATTTCGACGGCTGATTTAGGGTTTGGCTTAGAAAACGTTGAAGAACGCGATTTAAGCCTGGATGAGTATTTTCGCTACTTTGTTTTGCGCAACCAAAGCACCCTCTCAGAGACAG
>CAZCKD010000254.1:0-4761 GCA_964498925.1 uncultured Granulosicoccaceae bacterium | reverse complement strand
CGCAGACGCAGACGCAGACGCAGACGCAGACGCAGACGCAGACGCAGACGCAGACGCAGACAGTGAACCATTAGATGCGACGTTTGATGAAACCGTCGCAATGAATATTGACGAGCTGCCTGATTTTAAATAGCGTTTATTGAGCTGCTCTACTCAGTTCGACAATCTCTACTAATTTCGAACTCTTCATGATGCTCCAGACAAACCCAAGAGCAAAACCAGTTTGAGAGGTGGTCTCAAACAAGGGGCTGTCTTCATTTGCAGCGCCTGAATACAAACCGGTGAATGCGCCTAAGAATATTGCCATATTCTTGCGCGGTCGAAATCCCATACCAATCGATATTTTGGATTCGAGATAACCACCTTTGGCATCGAACGCCGGGCGAGTCGGTGTCTCGAATTCAGGCTGAACCTCATAGAAGTAATCTTGTAATTCTTCGTTGGCAAAGGTGACGTCGATAGCTGCACCAACATCGATGCCGGTGTTTTTGACATTTCGCAAATTGATGTCAAAGCCTGCTTCGGCAACAAACCCCTGACGGTCGATATCCGAGAAATCAGTAACGAAGACTGCGCGTAGCTCAGAGGTAAAACGAGACTGAATACGACTCCCGCCATCAATGATGTCATCACGCAGGCGCACTTCAAGTTGAGGACCGATCTCAAAAAGAAAATCTAAATCGGGCATGCCGTCTCTGACGCTGTTACCCGAAGAATTTGCATTCAATGACCCGCCAACAGAAATATCCAATTTCACTCTCGGGTTTTCTATAGCGACCGCACGAATACCCCCACCACCGAATCTGAGGAGCGGCGTACGGTAAATAAAAAACGGTAAAGCAATGGCTCGTCGATTCTGATCATTAGACGCCGGATAGTCGAAACCGCGAATGAGCCCTGCACCAATTCCAACTTCCCAACGTGGGCGAAGCTTGGTTCCGAGCGCAAGATCGGATGGATTTTCTGACTCGCTTGACTCTAAGTCTTGCGCCATGACTGGAACACACAGAACAAACGTGGCTAGAAATAGCCACATGCCCGTCAGTAATCTGAGTAAATATTTCAAGTGATTGTCAGGCTCTTATTCAACGACGTAATTCACAAGTTGGCCAGAGTACATAGTCATTCAGCCCGCATAGTGGCATCTTATGCACGTATACTTTAGACAGATTTTATCGATCGCACATCACTATGTTCTATACCCAGAGCAACCTAGACCGCGCAGACCATATTCGCAAAGACAACCAGGCTATCGACGCACTCTGGAATAACAGTAATGCACGAATAGTACCGGTCGGGAAAGATCAGTCGATTTTGATCACGCAGTCGGACGCCAACACGCCCGAAGCCATGTACTTGAAGCACAGCGACCCATTGCCGGACGGCCAGCGGGTTTTTCTTGGGTTGGAGGGTGAAGATCCTTTTTTTGCGCTGGACATATCCTCGCTTGATGAACAGCAGATACAAACACTGTCTGAACTTGCTCGTAATCGAAACGGCGACAAACACGTCTGTGAATTCGTCGACCTTCGATTTGCAGGCCCCGCGCTGTCAGCTGGAGACGGCTCACTGCTGGCGTTCGCGCGTGGACTGATTTATTGGAACACAAACACACAATTTTGCACTCGCTGCGGTAGTGCGATGCAATCGAAAAACGGTGGCCATGTGCGAGGCTGTTCCAATACAGATTGTGGGTACATGGCGTTCCCGCGCACTGACCCGGCAGTCATCATGTTGGTTACCTATCAACCCGACGACTCGGAAGAACCACTTTGCCTGCTGGGGCGAAGCCCCATGTGGCCGGAAGGCGTATTTTCCACATTGGCTGGTTTCGTGGAGCCGGGAGAAAGTCTGGAGTCTGCGGTGCAACGAGAAGTTTTAGAGGAAGTTAGCGTTAAAACGAATGATGTTCGATACATTGCCTCCCAACCGTGGCCTTTTCCTAGATCGATTATGCTGGGTTTCGAAGCGACAGCGACAACCAATCAAATCAAGTGTGACCCCGATGAAATAGCGGATGCGCAGTGGTTTAATCGGCACGAGCTTAAGGGGTTTGGTAACTGGGGAGATGAAGCTCCCGGTAACAAACTGCCGCGCCCCGATTCTATAGCGCGTTTTCTAATCGATCGTTGGATTCGTCTGGCAGACGATAACGCTTCAGGTAACACGAACTAAGGCGTTAACAACCAGACTTTGAAGTCCTCTGGCAGCGGGGTCATCGGCCCCTCCAAAGACCAATTCTCAGCGACCGACATTTCCTCGATTTGATCAATTCGATCCTGATCCAGCGGATGTGTGCTCATGAAACGCTCAAGCCAGGCAGGTTGAGAACTGGATGATGAGCCTCGCTGTGCCTGGAAAATGGCGAATAATTCGGCAGCTCCACCGACATGCCCATAACTGGCCTGCATGGCATTCAATGCCTGACGGTCTGCTGCGACTTCCATCTTTCGCGTGAACTGTACGCCGGTAAGCAGTCCGGCTTTATTGAGTACGCTCCCTGCCATACCCGTTCCTGCATTACCGGTGAGCCCTAGAAGCGCAAGAGTACTGGCAACACCACCACCCATGGCGGCGATAGGGTCCCTATGCAACACGTGCGAAATTTCATGAGCCATGACCATCGCAAGCGTATTCTCATCAGGAATCTTTGCAAGCAAGCCTTTGTAGAAAAGCAGATTCCCGCCAACGGTTGCAAACGCATTAAAAACGTCTTCTGCATCGTAGTGAACCGTTACAGCCATATCATCTGGCATCGGCATGTTGTCGCTTAAACGCATTGCCAGATCATTAAGATAAGCCGTCATTTCCGGATGGTCGGAAGCATCGCCGAACGGGCTATCTAATCGCTCAACCACTGCGGTTTCATAGGTAAACGGAATACGTTTAGCCAGAAACGCACCGGTGAACTGCAAAAACACAACGACAATAACAACAAGAACTAATGCGCCAATAGCTAACTGCATGAATTGTTTAAGCGGATGCACTCGCGTGGTGTTGATACCCTCCGGAGGCAGCTTGTTATGATATTCCACGTCGTATATCTTTTTGCTATTCAGGAGTTTGCAGCGACGCGAATACGTGGCTTAGCAACATCCTTATGCAGTGGAACCATCGCTGTTCCGTAGGCTAAAACTTCCATCGCCGCGAGTCTTCCTGTCGCTATCCGAGTGGTATCAAACTTGACGTTGAAAACGTAAGTCGCGTTCAGCTTTTGCGCTTCAGCTTTCATTCTTAAAACAGATTCGCGGCGTGCGCGATCCAGCATAGATTCAAAAGGCGTTACCCGACCACCAAAGATATTGATAAGTCCCGCTAGAAACCCTTTGAAATAATCAGATGCAATAACGACATTGCCCGTGACTAATGTCTGAGCGTAGGCTTGATCGACAGGTGGATAACGAGTGGCAACAACCGCCAAGCTCTGCATTTGCGCTTCTTGTTTTATCAGACGTTTGAAATGCCGGCGCTCTGCAAGTCGCCCGAACAAGTAGCCCAGGATCAACAGTACTACAACAAAAACCGCTTGATATAACACGCTACTCTTCCGACAGAATAACGGCTGTACCGTACACAAAAATTTCCGCAGCACCAGCTGCAATACTGGAGGTGCTGTAGCGAACATTCAGTACAGCGTTAGCGCCTAATGCCTTAGCTTGCTCGACCATTCGCTCGGTGGCCTCGTCTCGGGAATCTGACAGCAGTTCGGTGTAGCCTTTTAATTCGCCACCAAAGAAATTTTTGAAGGTTGCTGCGATGTCCCGCCCGACATGCTTGGAGCGGACAGAGCTACCCTGCACCAATCCCAGGTGCTGCTTTACCAAGCGTCCGGGTAATAATTCAAGATTCGATACCAGCATGTTTCGGATTCCGTATCCAGATTAAAAAGTTACACTACCCCAATGAGCGCCATCTGCATTATTACTGCATTGCCTGCCGAATCTAGGGCATTTATCGATGCATTCAAACTGAAGCCCATTCTAGACCATGGATGGCGTCTATACGGTGAAGAAAAGTATCTTCTTCTGCAAACGGGTATTGGAAAATTAAAGGCCGCCGCCGCTGTCAGCGCCCTTCTGCACGCCCGAAAAGATATCACCACCTTAATAAACGCAGGAATTGCTGGCGGTCCACTGCCACTGGGCACAGCTGTATTGGCGAACCGGGTAACCGATTCAGGGACCGGAGCCAGCTGGTACCCGCATATGCCACCACAACGTGTTTTAGGTGGCATTGAAAATATGGCCCTGAATACCCTTGATATCCCCTCACCCGATTATCAGCACAACACAATATTCGACATGGAGGCAGCCGGAATAATGAGCGCTGCTAATTATTATATTTCCACCGATAATATACATTTCCTGAAAGTGATATCAGACAATGCAGATTCGCCGCTATCAGATTTTGATCCGCGAACTGTCACGCAAACCATGCAAGCGCTTGTGCCTCTAACAAGCAGCCTGGCAGAGTGGACCGAGCTCAATAACGATCAGGCCGTAGAATGGAAACAATCGTTAGAGCGCACCTTGGAAGATATCGTGTCGTCAACACACCACTCCAGCAACGACACACATCAATTACGAAGACTGCTACAACAACACGTTGCGCTTAAGGGGGACACCCCCAACATCGAGAAGTTAGTCACTTTGCATAATTCGGCGGCCATCCGAAAATACCTCAAGCAGAGCCTGGCGAATTTACCTTTAACCTATTCCCGATAAAACGCGTGGACACTATCTACATAGAAGAGGAAGTCGC
>CAZCKD010000253.1:0-4766 GCA_964498925.1 uncultured Granulosicoccaceae bacterium | reverse complement strand
GGGTGTCGCCCAAGCTAAGATTCATCCGCACAGGAGCTTCACCCGGATGGCCGTTGACGTAACGTAGACCTCCCATCGCCTCGCAGGCGGATGCGAAACCGGGCCTTGAGGAATACGGGCCGCTTTGCCCATATCCGGACACCCGCGTGTAGATGAGGTCTGGATTGATTTTTTTCATATCCTCCGGCCCAAGACCCCAGGACTCCATGCGACCCGGACGGAAGTTCTCTATCACTATATCAGCCTGCGTCAAAAGCTGACGTGCAATGCCGCAACCGTCTTCGCTCGACAGATCCAACGTAACGGATTTCTTATTCCGGCCAATACTTCTCCACCAATAAGACGTGCCCTGTTCATCCAGTTTGCGCCATGTTCGCAAAGGATCCCCCCTGCCAGGCGGTTCAATTTTGATGACTTCTGCCCCGAAAGCTGCCAACATTTGACCAGCGAATGGTCCTGCGATCAGTTGTCCCATTTCCAGAACGCGTATTCCGGTAAGAGGCAATGGGGCGGCGCCCTGTGGTTGCGTATCCATAGTTACAAAATCGAGGTTATTAACAATGTCCGGCTACCACCCTACCACTCCCTCGGCAGAACAACCGGGTGATCAGGATGTGCCCCTACCCGCGCACATTGCCAACTACACACCACTCAGTCCCCTTAGCTTTCTCGCTAGAAGTGCCGAGGTATACCCGGAACATTTATCTGTCATTCACGCTGAGCAGCGTTTTACGTGGGCGGAGACGTATCAGCGCTGCCAGACAGGTGCGGCGAGGCTTGCTGCTATGGGTATCCAGACAGGTGATGTAGTGGCGGTGCTCGCGCCTAACATTCCGGCGCTATTCGAACTGCACTTTAGCGTCCCTATGACGGGCGCAATTCTCAACGCGATCAACACGCGACTAGAGGCAGATACCGTTCGCTATATCCTGGAACACGGAGGTGCAAAGGTTTTATTCGTCGATCAGGACTCAACAACCATTGCTAATGAAGCCATTAAGAATCTCGAACAGCCACCGGTTCTAATCACAATTGAGGATGATCAGGCAACCGGTGAGAGTATCTCCAGTATCAACTACGAATCATTTGTTGCAGCAGACGCTGAGCCACAAAACGGACTGACCGCAATAGACCCTGAGTGGCGTTGGCAATTACCTGCTGATGAATGGCAGTCCATATCACTCAACTACACATCGGGAACCACTGGACGCCCCAAAGGTGTGGTTTACCATCATCGCGGTGCCACGCTAAATGCCATGTCAAATATCACAGGTTGGCATATGGGTGCGCACCCCGTCTACCTGTGGACATTGCCTATGTTTCACTGCAATGGTTGGTGTTTCCCCTGGTCTCTAGCTGCCAACGCAGGTACGAGCGTATGCACCAGAACTATCTCGGCTGAGGCCATCTACGACAATATCGAAGCGCACGGTGTTACCCATTTTTGCGGTGCACCCATCATCCTGAATTTTATTATTAATGCCGAAGCGTCAGTCGTTAAACCCTTAAAACACCCTGTAAATATAATGACTGCGGCCGCCCCGCCACCCGCAAGCGTGTTACTGGCGATAGAAGCACTTGGGTTTAACGTCACTCATACTTACGGGCTGACTGAAACCTATGGGCCGGCAGTTATGTGCGCCTGGAAACCACAATGGGATCAGCTTCCCGATGAAGAAAGGGCTAAATTGAAATCCCGCCAAGGTGTTCGTTATCAAGTGCTCGATCAGCTTGATGTTATTGATCCGGAAACAATGAAGCCTGTTCCGCGTGACGGAGAAACCATCGGGGAGATCATGTTTCGAGGAAACATCGTTATGCGCGGTTATTTCCGAAACGAAAAAGCCAACGCAGAATCGTTCGCCGGTGGATGGTTTCACAGCGGTGACCTTGCCGTGATGGATGCTGACGGGTATTTGCGTATTCTTGATCGTTCAAAAGACATCATTATTTCTGGCGGAGAAAACATCTCGTCGATAGAAATTGAAGACGCTCTATTCGCTCACCCTGCTGTGCTCGAAGCTGCCGTTGCGGCAAGACCCGATGACACCTGGGGTGAAACACCCTGCGCCTTTGTTTCACTCAAAAGGGGTGAAAGCGCAACCGAAGACGAGTTGATTGATTGGTGTCGCGGGCGACTTGCTCATTTCAAGTGCCCTAAAACGATTGTTTTTCGCGACCTACCCAAGACATCGACAGGAAAAATTCAAAAATTCAAACTGCGTGAATGGGCTAAGGCCTTGTAGCTTCGACTAGCCGATGTTGTATCGGCTTTTCATCAGTCGATCAAACCATTTAACCAACACCCCATCCACGACGTTTTGAGCGCCGATGGAGAATCTGTCAGCCAGGCTCTTTTTCTCTTTGAACGCTACCAACAACACTTCACGCGTTTCGCACGCATCAATCAAGTATTGATCGCTAGTAGTGAGCTCATCCGCCAATTTTAAGTCCAGCGTATCCTGACCAGACCAGATCTCACCGGTAGCCACTTTTTCGATATCCAGCTGCGGACGACGTTCACTGACGTATTGCTTGAATTGACCGTGAATGCGTTCGATGTCTTCGATGAACTTCTCGCGACCTTCATCGGTGTTTTCACCAAAGACCGTCAGTGTGCGTTTGTATTTGCCCGCTGTAAGCATCTCGAAGTCGATTTTTAATTCCTTTAGCAATCGATGGAAATTGGGTATTTGCGCCACAACCCCGATGGATCCCAGTACTGCAAAAGGTGCAGCGACTAACTTGTCAGCAACACACGCCATCATGTAACCGCCGCTTGCAGCAACCTTATCAACGGAAATAGTGAGCGGAATTTTTTTATCACGAATTCGATCAAGCTGTGATGCAGCCAGGCCATAGGAAGTCACCATCCCTCCGCCACTTTCCAACCTCACCAATACTTCGTCGTCGGACGATGCGGTGGTTAGAATGGCAGTGATTTCTCGTCGGAGGCTTTCGACTGCACTAGCCCGAATATCCCCGTCAAAGTCCATGACATACAAACGCGGCTTAGACTTCTCAGGCACGATGGTCTCACCCTGCCCCCGCTGTTTTTTAGCCTTTTTAGCGGCCTTTTTGGCAGCTTTTCGCTCCGCTTTATCTTCGGCCTTTTTCTCTTTTTCAGCCTGTTTACGTAGCTCGGGCGAGAGCAAAGAGAACGACAAAGACTCTTCTAAATCCTCCAGTCGTTCGTTATATTTCTTTATTTCGATATGCCCTTTCGCGGATCCTCCACCGGATTCCCGACCGCGCATAGCGGCTGACACAATAGTCATAACGATGACAATAAAGGCAATAACAAACGTCAATGCTTTAAGAAAAAACATTCCGTATTCATAAAAAAATTCAGCCACGCATAAACCTCTTTTTCAGATGTATCGTTTACGAGACGATGACACTGACATCGTCCTAAATTGTTAAGCCATTCGTTGTTAACACGCCACACACACATCGTGGTGGCTTAAGCTCGTTAGTTAAACAGCCTCTTTAGAAAAAAACCAGCACTGATGTATCCTGGCGTTTCTCTGAAAATCTCTATCAATGGACCAACGGCTTTTGTCTTCTACGCGGATGCCATTGCTTTTATCATTAGTGAATTGGGCATCCAACTTAAACCGCCGGAAATTATTCGAAAATATCAATGTGCCACCGGGCGCTAGTAGCTGTAAACACTGTTGAATAGTCTTAACATGATCACGCTGTACATCCCAATCGTCTTCCAACGAACTTGAATTGGAATACGTCGGTGGATCGAGCAAGATCAAATCAAAGCGCGTTTCATCTCGGATACTCAAAGTCGCAGCTTCTAACCACGCAATCACATCTTGTCTGACCACTTCGTGCGTCTGCATGGCAGCTTGGTTACGATCGAGGTTTCGTCTGGCCCACTGACAATAACGATTAGACGTATCGACTGATACGCTACTGGCAGCTCCACCAATAACTGCCGCAGCAGTTGCCGTGGCGGTGTAGGCAAACAAATTTAAAAAACGTTTACCTTGGCTGTTTTTGCTAATGAAACGACGAACAGGTCGATGATCCAGAAACAGTCCGGTATCAAGATAGTCAGTTAGGTTAACTTCTAACTCTGCCCCGAACTCCATAACCACATCTGAGTGCGAAGCAATTTTAGTTTGCTTCTCGTACTGATCTGTACCTGACTTAACTTCCCGTACCTTTAAATGTACATGAGGTTGAGCGATATCTAATAGTCCTGGCAGAACATCCATAACCGCTTCGAGTCGAGCTTCAGCAACAGCCAGATTAACGGTGGCAGGTGCTTGATACTCCTGCACGACACAATGACGTGTGGAGCCTTCGTAAATATCTATCGCAACAGCATAATCCGGTAAATCTGAATCGTACAATCGATAGGCTTTGATATCGCTCTGCTTAAGCCAGCCTTTCAGCGAGCGTTGGTTTTTCTTAACGCGATTGATGAAATCGGTTGGGTCGATGGCGGCTTCTGCGGCAGCTGATTCAACTTCATCATCCTCTCGACGTCCCCGATAAAGATCCGTGCCGGATAATTTTGCAGAGGTGTTTACTGGATCTTCAGGCTGATCTGCCGTTGTGCTCTCAGACTGATCTTCTCCCGTTGAGCCAGAGGACCGATCTTCCACCCTGTCAGAAGCAGCAGAGACATCCTTAGATTTTCGATGACCGGTGCTGGGAATACTCCCCGTCAAGAGAAGACAATCAATGCCTCCGTTTTGTACTTGTAAGGTGCGATTCAACGGCAGACGCATGCGCGAGTGCGGAGC
>CAZCKD010000252.1:0-4812 GCA_964498925.1 uncultured Granulosicoccaceae bacterium | reverse complement strand
CTGGCTTAGTACGCAATTCAATCAGTTGCGATTTCAACGCTTGGAGAAAAACGAATTGATCGCAGTGACGCGAAAAATCAAGCGCGAGATGTCTCTGCTACGTCTAGAGATCTACCGTACAAAATTTACGCGGCGCGATCGAGCGCTTGAGCCTCTGACGCAACCAGTGAAAAAGTAAATACGCTACCGCGATTGACTCGACTGTTGACTGTTAGCAACTGTCCATGACCACGGATAATTTCACGAGCAATGCTTAAGCCAAGTCCTAAACCGGATTGACTATCCATCATTCGTGCGGACTCGACCTGAAACAAACGATCGAAGACATTTTCCAGGTCCGCTTTAGGAATACCACAGCCCGAGTCGCTAACACGAACTTGCACTAATCCATTGTCCTGCACTCGCGTGGATAACCGCACACAGCCTCCACGCGGCGTAAATTTGATTGCGTTGCCCATCAGGTTGGATAGCACTTGTGCAATACGACCTGCATCCATATTCACTAAGGGTAAGGAATCCGGTAGTCGCTGATCTAGCGTAACACCTTTGAGTTCAGCGTTGGAAGACATCATGGCTACCACGCGTGCGATGACTTCAGACAAATCAGAAGGCGCAAGATCCAGCGCCAGCTTGCCGGTTTCCAATCGCGTAAGATCCATCATGTCGTTAAATTGCCGACTAATCTGATCACAACACACCACGGCGTGTTTTAAAATCTCTGACTGCTTTGCGTTAACCGGCCCAAGCAAACCGTCATCTACCAGAGAGACGAACTCTCTAGCTGCGGCTAACGGCGTTTTAATCTCATGGGATACCGTGTGATAAAAGCGCTGAATTTCTACAGCTTGTCTTTCCAGTTCCTTGTTGGCTAACATCAGTTCCCGATGTCGTTCGCGAATCCTGTTTTCCAACTGCCCTTTTTCGATAGCATTTCGGACAGAGCGTCTAACGCTATGCCGATTGGAATCTGCCTTATTAAAAAAGTCGGTAGCTTGAATACGAACTGCCTGTGTCGCCGCCTCTCGAATATCATGAGACGCCATCATGATGATCGGCGGAACGTCTTCATCGAGCATGTTGTTCAGTTGCTGCGCGAAGTGCTTGCCAGACATATCAGGCATAGCGAAATCGAGCATAATGCAATCATAGTGCTGCCAGCGACAACTCAACAGTGCGTCCTCGCCGGAGCGACAAACCGACACTTGATATTCGAACTCAGTGGCTTGTTGAAGAATACGACTGATACGTGCGGAGAACTCGGAATCGGAGTTCACCACTAAAACGAATTTAGGAAGATTCATAAGCCGTATCCGTAGCAGCTGCGGAAATGGACCGCCAATAGAACGGTTAACGGCTGAGCGACAAAGACCCTTGATGTAACATTCGGTACAACCTGGTTACTTGCTTAATGCACGCGCCAGTAATGAAGGATCTGCGTTGCCACCCGTCACAATACAGATAACAGGATCGGAGCATTCTGACTCGGGGTTAAGTGCAGCAGCCAATGCAACAGCACCACCGGGCTCAACGACTAACTTCAGCCGAACCATTGCCCACTTCATAGCATCAAGCACTTGCGAATCGTCTACGGTGTAACCTCGCCGTACCAAGGCTTTGAGTACAGGAAACGTCAGCTCACCCGGCATGGGAGTGACGATAGCATCGCAAAATGAATCCGGGTTACCGACGTTTGCCACCCGTTCTCCCAATGCCAGTGATCGGCAAGTATCGTCAGCCACTGTTGGCTCTACCGGACACACCTGTAAACCCGGTGCTGTGCTCTTAAGCGCGATGGCAACGCCTGCACTGAGCCCACCACCGCCACAACAAATAAGAACATCGGCTGACTCCACGCCCATGTCTTTAGCTTGTTCCGCGATCTCTAATCCGCACGTTCCCTGACCGGCCATAACCATGGGGTCATCATAGGGGCGTATAAGGGTGAGCCCCTGTTCACGGGCAATGGCTTCGCCAACATCTTCACGAGACTCTCCACCCACTCGGTCGTAAGTGACGACATTAGCACCCAGTGCTTTTGTATTAGACAGCTTCAGCTTGGGTGAGTCTTCAGGCATAACGACAGTTGCAGGAATGCCATGCAAACTTGCGGCATGTGCGATGCCCTGCGCATGATTACCGGAAGAATAGGCAATAACACCACGAGCCCTTGTTGATTCTTCTAATGCACTGATGGCAGACCATGCACCGCGAAACTTGAATGAACCGGTCTTCTGTAAAACTTCCGCCTTTATTAAAACGCGGCGACCAGCCATGTCATTCAAGTAAGGGCTTTCCAACAACGGCGTTCGAACTGCCACGGGCTTGAGCCTTTCAGCCGATTGGCGAATGTCGTCAATATTTATCGCAAATGGTTGCTCATTAGACATGATGAGTTGTCCCTGTCGCTTTGATTACTGTGGTCGGACCGGCAATATGACTAAACGGGCTCTTCCTGCATTTCTAGATGCAGCGCTGTGCCTTCGTAGGGATTGGCCAACGCGACTTCTTCATTCAACTCAACTCCGAGTCCTGGCACTGTCGGCGGAATGACATAGCCATCTTCCCATTGGATAGGCTTTTTCAAAATTTCAGAGTGAAAACCACCCCAGGTCTCGATACTCTCCAGAATAAGAAAATTAGGTGTACAGGTCGCCAGTTGCGCGTTAGCCGCGCCTTCGATTGGCCCACAATACAAGTGAGGTGCGATTTGCGCGTAATAGGTTTCTGCTAGGCCCGCTATCTTTTTCGCTTCAAGCAGCCCACCTACACGGCCCAATGCCATCTGCAAAATTGATGCGGCCTGCTCCTCTAATACTCTGGCAAATTCATATTTTGTCGTCAGCCGTTCGCCCGTTGCAACAGGAATGGACGTCTGTCGCGCAACGCGCGCCATCTCCTTTGGATTTTCCGGCGGCGTCGGCTCTTCAAACCAAAGAGGATCACTGGACTCCAATCGCTGCGCCAGACGAATCGCGCCAGCAGCAGTAAATTGTCCATGGGTACCGAACAACAGATCAGCTCTCTTACCCACAGCGCTGCGCAACGTTTTCACAAATCGTTCTGAGCGTTCAAGTTCTTCCATTGACGGTTGTCGACCGTCGTATACCGTGTATGGGCCGGCCGGGTCGAATTTTAGAGCCGTGAAGCCCATGTCCAGATATTCCAAGGCTCTTTCAGCCGCCAGATCCGGGTCGGAATAGACCGACAGATCTTCGCCGGCACGAGGGTAGATGTACGTGTAGCTGCGCAGACGCTCATGGACTTTTCCACCCAGCAACTCATAGACGGGCTTATCGACAGCCTTGCCAACGATGTCCCAACAAGCCATCTCTAATCCGCTGAGCACACTCATCAGGGACACATCCGGACGGAGTGTGTAGCCACGACCGTAAACACGTCGCCACAGACGTTCGATATGGAAGGGGTCAGAGTCCTGAACGTGGCAGGCAAAGACATCCTCAATCATGCTTTTGACGACCCAGGGGCTGAAGGTGGCGGTATAAACCTCGCCCACTCCTTCAATGCCGGTGTCCGTGGTAATTTTCAGGAAGATAAAATATCGTCCTCCGAAATGTGGCGGAGGATTACCAACGATATAGGTTTGAAGCGATTGAATTTTCAAGAATCGAGACTTCCAGATTGATCGACGTTGTATCGAGTATTGCACCACATGTGCGACCTGTGTACAAAGGATTTCAAACTCTGTCTCTACTGGCCTGAAACCGTGTCTCTGCTTTTCGTCTCCATCGCCGTGATTCTCATCATGATGACGCTCATCCCGCTTTCCGAGCGACGGGACTGGTGGATTCGAGCGATGGATTTCCCCAGTCAGCAGATCATTATTGTCGCGATGGTCTGGCTGGCATTCTGGCTTTTTCAGACCTCGGTACAGGGGCTGCTGTCCATCGCATTGGCTATTGGAGTTTTCGCAGTATTAGTGCGCCATTGCCGATTGATTTACCCCTACACCGAAGTTCACCGACAGGAAGTGGACATCTACGTGCCTGATCTGGATGGCGAACGCCCCACCCTGTCTTTGCTCTACAGCAACGTGCTGATGAATAATCGGGACAGCCTGGCATTGAAGACCCTGGTTGAACAGCATCAGCCGGATGTTTTTGTCACGTTGGAGACCGATCACTGGTGGCAGGAGCAGTTAAATACCTTGGCCGATTACACGCACACGATTTCGTGCCCTCTAGATAATTTCCACGGCATGCATGTGTATTCCCGCAAGCCACTTCGCGACAGTCAGATTCATCATCGAATTGCTTCGGACAAACCGTCAATATCTACACAGATTGAGATTCAAACAGGTATACAGATTTTATTGAACGTAACGCATTCGGCGACACCTTCTGACCATGCGCTAACGGATACAAACACGCAAAGCTCCGAACCGAACCCAGAAACACCGGAGCAGCAAAAATCGGAACTTATGCTGCTGGCAAACGAACTGACAAACTACACCGAGAGAAATATCGTTATCGGCAATTTTAAGGATGTAGCTTGGTCGTCTAACAGTCAATTATTTAAACGAATAAGTGGGCTGCTTGATCCGCGCATTGGGCGGGGAATGCTGAACACGTTTAACGCCTTTCACTGGTTTGCCCGATGGCCACTCGACCACATTTATTTAAGCGATCACTTTAAGTTGATTGACTTGAAACGTCTGCCTTCGATCGGCTCTGATCATTTCCCCGTATTAGTCAATCTTGCGGTTATGGATCAAACGCTTAACCCAGGTCAACCGACCGGCAAGGTTGTCGGTGCTGGCATAGACGCAGACGCAGACGCAGACGCAGACGCAGA
>CAZCKD010000251.1:0-4813 GCA_964498925.1 uncultured Granulosicoccaceae bacterium | reverse complement strand
GAGCGAGATGCAAGTCTGGTGGCTAAACCAATTTCCGCGTTGGTCATGGCAAGGGTTTGAAGCTTTGCCCGATCACCGCGAACGCTATGCACGACACTCACATTCGACCCTAACCGCTCGGTAAAGACCTGCTGTAACAGCGCAGCATCTTCAACCGGTTCGCTTGCAATAATTTCTTTGGGCAAATCGTGCTGCAAATAAAACTGCGCTAGAAAGGCATTGAGTATTTCCGCACTCGTACTGCCCGATGGTGTGGCTGGATAAAAAGCTTTATTGCCTAGGTTGATGCCATTTCGTATAAAAAACACCTGCACACAACTCTGACCGCCTTTACTCGCCACAGCGACATAATCCGCATTGCCATCGTCGCGCATATCGGTAGACAGATCAGTAACGGCTTTCAGGCTGCCAATTTGATCTCGAAGCCTCGCGGCTGCTTCAAAATCCAGAGCCTCACTCGCCTCTTCCATTCTTGCAGCAAGACTTTTTACAACCGCTTGTGTTTGCCCTTCGAGCACCCGAACCGTCATATCGACATCTTGCTTGTACTCTTCCGCCGAAATTTTATTAACGCAAGGCGCAGTGCAACGTTTTATCTGATACTGCAAGCAGGGTCTGGAACGGTTTTTAAAGTAGCTGTCTTCACATTGGCGCACATGAAAAAGCTTTTGCACCAGTCGCAGTGATCGCTTAACAGAGCTTGCGCTAGGATAAGGCCCGATGTACTTGCCCTTGGCTTTTCGTGCGCCGCGTTGATAGCTGAGCCGGGGAAACGTCGCAGCCGTCGATATATAAATATACGGGTAGCTCTTATCATCCCGTAAAACCACGTTATAGCGCGGTCGATGTTCCTTAATCAGGTTTTGCTCAAGCAATAAAGCTTCTGCGGCACTTGCCGTGACAGTTGTTTGTACCGTCGCTATGTGTGATACCAGAGCCTGCGTCTTTCGATTATCCAGCGTCTTCTGAAAATAACTGGATAACCTGTTTTTCAGATTGCTGGCCTTGCCAACATAAATGATTTCCTCATGTTCATTGAACATGCGATACACGCCCGGCCGACTTGTTACCGTGCGCAGAAAAGCGCTCGAATCAAAACGAGGCGTCTCTTTGTTATCCTCTGGCTCAGTAGGCGTGCTGTCTGACATGCTCAAAGCTTAGCGGATTGGAAGTCAGTCGTCGTTCCATAAGTCGAATCGTATAGCTAGCCTGACTAATTCCGCGGTGGTTTTTACGCGAAGTTTTTCGAATGCACGACTTCGGTGCGTGCTAACGGTCTTTTCACTGATGTGTAAGTCTTCGGAGATCTGGCGATTGCGCTGTCCCTTTAACAGCAGTTCAATAATCTCTAGCTCCCGCGAGCTCAGCCGCTCGAACGGGTTTTCATCATCGCCGCTAATAGCATCGATAGCAAAACGTTGAGCAACATCGGGAGATAGATATTGTTCGCCAGCCATCACCTTGCGCATGGCTTTTTCCATTTCGGCAGCGCTACTACCTTTGCTGACGTAGCCACGCACGCCTGCATTAAGCAACTTGCGAATCAGGCTACCTTCCATTCGTCCGGTAACCATCACAATACGACTGTCTGGCGCTAGCGTCAGCAATTCTTCGGACGCCTCTAAACCGCTTATTCCGGGCAGATTAACGTCCATGAGAATGATGTCAAACGTCTGCTTAGACGCCAGTTCGAGGGCCTTTTCGCCGGAGCTTGCTTCTTGAATCGAGGCAATTTCAGGATTGTCTTCCAGCAAGCGGCGCATGCCGGTTCTCACCAGCTCATGATCGTCTACAACCAGAACGTTCAAGGCCATCGGCCCATACCTCTCAACGTACTACCAACTGACTAGAGCAGAACCCCAGGTAAATCCGCCGCCAAAGCCTTCCATCAGCACGGTATCGCCTTGTTTTATCCGGCCGTCACGAACGGCGACATCCAGAGCCAAAGGAATAGATGCCGCAGATGTATTGCCGTGTTTTGCAACGGTTTGAACAACTTTATCCATGGGCATGGATAGTTTTTTTGCAGTGGCTGCCAGAATGCGAGAATTCGCCTGATGAGGCACCAGCCAATCGATATCTGACTTTTCCAGATTGTTGGCCTCCAAAGTCTCATCGACAATTCTGCCGAGTGTCTTTACAGCCATTTTGAACACATCACTGCCAGCCATTTCAACATAGGCCGTGCCGCCTTGAACTGCGGCCAGATTATTTGAGACCCCTTGAGGCACATGCAATAGCTTTGCATAGTCGCCATCGGCATGAATATGCGTAGATAAGATGCCCGGACTATTATCTCGTGTCAGTACAACAGCCCCTGCTCCATCACCAAATAGCACGCAGGTGTTTCTGTCGGTCCAATCAATGATTCGGGAAAATGTTTCTGCGCCAACCACCAATGCATTTTTGGCAGCACCGGTGCGCATGAACTGATCAGCTACCGAGAGCGCGTATACGAATCCTGTACAAACCGCTTGCACATCAAAAGCAGGACATCCATGGATATCCAGCCGACTTTGTAACAGACACGCCGTGCTCGGAAAGACTTGGTCTGCCGTCGTCGTGGCGACGATGATCAGGTCGATATCGGAATAGTTTATCGAGGCAGCTTCCAGCGCCAGACGCGATGCTTTTTCGGCTATATCGAGAGTAAATTCGCCTTCTGCGGCTATGTGGCGTTGTTCAATGCCGGTACGTTCGCGAATCCAGGCATCGCTGGTATCGACCGTTTTTTCCAACTCTGCGTTGGTGACAACTCGCTCCGGAAGGTAACCACCGGTGCCAATGATACGAGCGTAATGTGTCATGTATGTCGTCAGCGTTGTTACGCCGGGCTCAGAGTTTCTTCCAGGCGTTCGGCAATCATGGAGGGGACATTATGTCCTATCTCCAGCAAAGCGATATTTATAGCATTTGCAAAGGCAACTGCGTCAGCGCCACCGTGACTTTTCACCACAACGCCCTTTAAACCCAGCAAACTTGCCCCGTTGTAACGTCGAGGGTCAATTCGATTACCAAAGGCTTTAAGAACCGGCTTAGCGATCAGGCCCACTAATTTATTCCAGGCAGAGCGCTTAAATTCTTCTTTTAAGTAGTGAGAGACCATTTTGGCAACGCCTTCACTGGTTTTTAAAGACACATTACCGACAAAACCGTCGCAGACCACGACATCGACATTATCGGTGTAAATATCGTTGCCTTCGACAAAGCCAATGTAATTGAGCGGGCTGCCCACTAGCAGCGGGGCTGCAAGCTTCACCTGCTCATTGCCTTTAATATCTTCAGAGCCGATATTCAGCAACCCGACCCGAGGTTTAGCAACACCATCAACGGCCTCGGCCAGAATAGAACCCATCATGGCGAATTGATAAAGGTGCTCTGCCGAACTATCGACATTAGCGCCTAAATCAAGCATATGGGTGTGGCCATCAATGGCCGGTATGATTGCCGAAATAGCAGGACGATCGATGCCAGGAACGGTTTTGAGTACAAATTTGCTAATCGCCATCAGCGCGCCGGTATTTCCAGCACTGACGCAGGCATCGGCTGAGCCGTCCTTCACCTGATTAATGGCAATACGCATGGAGGACTTCTTTTTTGACCGTAGCGCAACGACAGGACTGTCTTCCATAGTGACTACCTCAGCGGCAGGCACAATGGTATATCGACCTTCAGGAAGTGCGGTTTGACCAATACATTGGCTGATATGGTCAGGGTCACCCACCAGCGACAAATGGACATCGTCACGTTGGTTGAGTACGGAGCGAACAGCCTCAACAATGACGGCTGTTCCACCGTCGCCACTCATGGCATCAATGGCGACCTTTAGCATGCGAGACATGCAGCTCGAAAATCACTCATAACTGGGTGCGAGCATTGGCATGTGCGCATTAACGTTTCTTACTCGTCGTCGTCCTGCTCTTCAGGAGTCTGAACAACCTGGTTACCACGGTAGAACCCATCTGCCGTGACGTGATGACGACGATGCATTTCACCGGTTGTAGGATCGGTGGAAAGTGTTGGGTTTTTGAGTGAATCGTGTGATCGACGCATGCCACGACGTGAAGGTGTCTTGCGGCTTTTTTGGACGGCCATTACGTTTTATCCGTTAAATAGTTAATGTAAATTTAGATCTTTAAGTGCTTCGAAAGGGTTTGGTTTACCTTTCTCCACTTCTTCCGGTAGCTCGCCGAACTCGCTTTGGCGAAGACTACAGGTTGTTAAATCTGTATGTTTGGGTATATCTGGCACATACAGAATCACCTCATCTTCAAATAGATCAACGACGTGAATCTGTCCAGTTTCATCAAGTACCACTGGGTCGAACTCGTTAGGCAAATCACCTGCTGCTGCTTCACTTTCGACAAAAATCAGTTCGAAGGATTCGCTGACATCTACATCCATGGGTTCCAGGCATCGCTGACAATCTAGCGAAAATCGCGTTTTTATCGTCCCGCTGATCAGGATGTGATCTTTGCGACGAGAAAACAACGCGCTAACCTGTACGTCATTGTCTGCAGATGAGAGTATATCGCTCAGCCTCGGCATCTGTTTCTGCGGTAAAACCAGCTCAAAGCGGGTTCCATCGCGAGCCAAAAGGTCCGGATTGAAACGCTGTGGAAGTGCCTTGACCATAACCCGCCCATAATAAAGAAAGGAGTTGTTTCTTGCAAGTGCTCGTTCTAGCCTCTGGATCACAATACCGTGCCGAATTGCTGAATCGACTCAATATCCCGTTCTCCCAGTTTTCACCCAATGTGGACGAATCACCAGTCGCGGGCGAAATGCCGGATAAACTCGCCATGCGTTTGGC
>CAZCKD010000250.1:0-4833 GCA_964498925.1 uncultured Granulosicoccaceae bacterium | reverse complement strand
TATGAACGGTAGGGTTTCGAGGGTCGGTGGCGCAATCGACGATGTGTAAGTTGGAGCTTCGAACGCCAGGCACGATGAGATACTTTCGCTCCATCTCGCCATCATCAAAACACGAAGAGCACGCGTTCCATCCCATGTGATGCAATTCATCACCGATACCGGGCATCTCGCAACGACTGATAACTTGAGAATAAGTTGGGCTTTCAGGGTCGGCATCGACAGTTGCCAGATAGTCTGGCTTTTGTATGCCGGTACCCACATAAATGGCAATGGTATACAGCAGTTTCTCGCGCGGTGCGAGCATCGCCTCAGCAGGGGAAGCGTAGCCGGGACCACAGCACGTTTTAGCGGGTGAGGTTGCCATAGTTTTTCTCAGTAATGACGCTCAATTAAGAATGCGGCTGAATGAATCTGGAATTGCTCCGATGTTTATTTTAAATCTGAGCGACGCTAGCGGTTGATTCGATCAGCAATAGCAATAATACGATACATTTCCCGAAGGACGGGCTTCTCGATCAGTTTGCCATCAATAACCACGAGACCGGTATCGGCTTGTTCAAATGTGGTTGTTACCCGTCGCGCCCGGGCAATTTCTTCGTCTGTTGGTGTGAAAACCGTATTTAAATCCGAGATTTGTTTCGGGTGTATTGACCCTTTTCCGGAAAACCCGAGTGCCTTGGCTAGGCTTGCAGCCTCTTTGTTGCCCTCGGGGTCTTCCAGGTCCAAAAAGGGTACATCAATGACGTCTAAGCCTGCGCTGGCAGCGGCGTGTACAACGCGTGAGCGAGCATAGAGCAGCGGTTCCCAGGCATTGACACAACGGAGTTCAGCGGCCATGTCGACACCGCCAAAGAACAGTGCTTCGATTCTGTCGCTGCAATGAGCAATGTCGAAAGCGGCTTCCAGCCCCTGATTGGTCTCAATAATAATATGGAGGCGAGTGTCATGGCCTCGTTCGGTAAGCAGATCGTCCAGCCAGATGACTTCTTCGGGGGTGCGTACTTTTGGCAACATAAGCGCTGGAGGCGGGGTGTCGCTTGCCAGTACGGCTTGGACATCCGCAAGCCCAAAGGCTTCTCTCAGGCAGTTAATTCTAACTATTCGCTCAACACCGTCGTCTGCTTGAGGTTTTTCGAAAAGAGCCATCGTCAGTGCGCGGGCTTCGTCCTTGTCTTTCGGCGCAATACCATCTTCTAGTTCCACGCAAACGATATCAGCCCCTGAAGCTAATGCTTTGGGGAACATATCCGGTCGTAAACCGGGTGAAAAAATAAAGCTTCGTCTGGGTCTTATGGTGGCTTCGTTTTTCATGAATTAAATAGATCGTTAAGATTCAATTCTCCCAGTATCGATCATACTCCCCCAGTGATCAAGAAACCTTCAGCTGCGACAGGGTGAATGTTTCAATTATCGACTCATTGGAATTAATGACTCCGGTTAATGCTTATTCATTTTGAGTTGATACGGAAGTTGCCTGCCTCTGACGATCGCTGTTCGTGTCACGTCTGAGCTGCGTTAGCGATAAAATATGAGCGACAACTGCATAGGGCACCAGAAACATCGGGATTAAACCCAACGGATATTCGGTGACGCGGTTTGGGTTATCAAATGCGAATAGTTGTATGGGTGTTTCTGAGCTGGTAAAGCCAAAGAAAAAAGCGCTGACAAAGTCTAGTAGTCCCACGGTTGCAACAAGTATTACCCAGAACTTAGGAATGGTTTGGTTCCAAAATCGAATAAGAATATAAGCCGCGATAAGTCCAGTCAGCAGGTCGCCATAACCTGCGGGCAAGGCGAAAATGCCAGGCAATGTACCCGTATGGTATTCAACGACAAACACCAAACCTATCGGTCTGATCAGTTGTAATCCGATTAAGAGATGTTGAGAAACACCCGAGCCCAATAAGCTGTGGCGCCAGATATAGGCAATGGTTGATACGATGATTAAATAGAGTAAAGGGCGTGCCGGGAAATCTGGACCTAATATAAGTGAATCAGCTCTGTACTTTACGATGACAAAAGACAGCAGCGTCCAAACCAGAACACAAAAAGCGATGGTCGTTGTTCTTTGCAAACTATGCTTTGCCTCTCTTGACACCATCAGCATATGCCAGAAGGGTGTAGCGAAGAAAAACAGGATGACTAATTCACTGAGTGGAGAAAATATCATGCTTGTACCTCTGCGGCATAAAGGCCTGAACCACCGCCATTGCCCGTGCCGATAAACGTCACTACATATCGACCGCCGAATGCCTGCCGCTGAGGGTGATCCCAGTCTATCGTCAGCCTGAGCTTGGAGACGACGTTTCCAATCACTATCCAATTACAATAGATTTGCGTGATGTCCAATGAACTATCTTTGACGTTAGTGTTAACGGTGCCTCGGGTACAGTTTGCGTCGACGCCATTGATGGTAATTTTAATATCTGCCTTGCCGGACAACACATCCATTTCGGGAACTGAAACGTTTAGTGGGAGAAAAAATCCACCCAAGCCTTTTGCCGATAATCCTGGACTATCTGTCGCGCATTTGCTTTGGGCCTCGCTGACCTCGCATAGCTTAATCTTTGTTGGACCCTTGCTAATCAGATCATCTCCAAGCCATGTCGGAACTGATTCGCCTGAATTGTCTCTATCAGTGGGTGGTTTGAGTTCGGGAAGCTGTGCGCAAGCGCTGATGAGGGTGGACAGTAAGAGTATGATGGTGAGGCGCATAGCAATATTCATTAGTGAGTACAGTATTGATACTCACTTCAATTCATTTTAGATCAATCATGTCGAATCGTCCTTTTGATGATACTTGCCCGATAGGAAAAGCTGCCTCAGTTGTGGCTCATCCGTGTACGTTGATGATACTGAGAGAGTTGTTTCAAGAAGGGCCCTGTCGCTTTCAAGATTTTGATGCACGAGGACGCGGGTTCTCGAAAAATACGGTTTCGGCCCGACTAAAACTACTCGTCGATGGTGGCTATGTTGAGACGACGCTCTACGAGAGTCATCCTCCTCGCTATTCCTACGCGCTATCTGCCAAGGGACGCAAGCTGGGCCCGATAATGGAAGCGATGTTCGAATGGGGTAAACGTACTTAAGTCACTGTGCCTCTTTTCCGGAAGGCATCATCATCCCAAAGCCGGGTATCCAATACTTCTTTTAATTGCATCGCGGCGGTAAGAACATCCGCATACTTTAAATAAAGAGGCGCAAAGCCAAAACGCAAAATATTGGGAGCACGGAAATCACCGATCACGCCCAAACTGGCTAAGGCTTGTATTATTTCAAATCCTCCTTCATCAATGGTGAATGAGACATGGCTACCTCGTATCTGCTTATCGCGAGGCGTAATGAGTGTTAAACCATGATCTGCGCATAAAGACTCCACTGCATCAATAAAAAAGTCAGTCATGGCTGCGGATTTTGACCAAAGCTGCTCAAGGTTGATATCGCTCCACATATCCAATGCTGCGTCCAGTGCAGACAAGCTCAGTATTTGAGGTGTACCACACACCATTTGTCGAATGCCTGATGCGGGTGAATAGTGACGTGAAAAGTCAAAGGGCGCGGCATGGCCCATCCAGCCGGTCAAAGGAGTTTCAAACTTATCGGTGTGACTAGGATGAACCCAGGTAAAAGCGGGGGCACCAGGGCCGCCGTTTAAATATTTATACGTACAACCGACAGCCATATCCGCTTTGCACTTGGCAAGATCACAAGCCACTGCGCCGGAGGTATGTGACAAGTCCCATAGCATCAGTGCGCCTGCTGATTGCACCTTGCTTGTTGTGCTCTTCATATTGCGTACGCGAGAGGTGCGGTAGTCCACGTGACTCATACACACCACAGCGATATCTTTTGACAGTACATCGTCCAGATTATCGCTAGCTTCCAGATAGTGAATCTCTACATTGGGCAGTAGATTTGCCAAGCCCTGAGCGATATAACAATCAGTTGGAAAATTATCGCCCTCGAGTAAAACGGTATTGCGTGTCGGATTGAGCTTAATCGCCGCCCCAAGACATTTGAACAGATTGACCGAAGTAGAATCACTAACGGCGACTTGTCCGGATTCAGCGCCGATCAGTGGTGCAATCTTATCCCCGACTAGCATCGGCATATCAAACCAGTTTGCATCGTTCCAACTGTGGATCAATCCTTTCGCCCATTGAGTCTCAGTCACGGCCCGCATGCGTTCAGGAATAGCCTTGGGCATAAGGCCCAATGAATTTCCGTCCAGATACACACCTGACGCAGGGAGTTGGAACAACGCTCTTTTAGACGACAGCGGATCGTTGCGATCAAGTTCTGCCGCCAGATTTTCGAATGTGCTCAATGGTGATCTCTCCCTGATGATGAAGACAGTCTATCGTTCGTTACAGTGAAAAGCATTGCTACTGCGTTTGTTAGTGCTGACCAACGATGTACTTCATTGGACAGTAATTAATGGATTAAGCTGATAGTCTAGGGATGATAATAGAGTGACATCATAATTGTCTGAGAGTAAATAAGTAAGTTTCTGTCAGGGCTAAGGATGTCAATCAACGGTATAAACGCGAGGCGGTATTTGATGGGCGATAGCGGTGGAGTGACTACTCGAATAGAAGATAAGATTCTGTACGTCAGCATAGAAAACCCTCCTGTAAACGCATTCGGCCTGTCAGTTCGACGTGGCTTATTAGATGCAGTGTTGCTCGCGGAAAAAAGCCAGCTTGATAGGGTCATCGTCTCGGGCGTTGGGAGTACTTTTGCCACGCGTACAGACGTCTCTGAATTTGATGACGATCTCATCGATCCACAATTACCTGAAGTGCTGAACGCTATAGAAAACAGTTCTATACC
>CAZCKD010000249.1:0-4846 GCA_964498925.1 uncultured Granulosicoccaceae bacterium | reverse complement strand
TGTCCGGGCCGATGTCCTCAATGGCTTTTAGCGCTTCTGGGATATTGTGATTTAGTGAATGTGTACCGGCCATACGGATTTGACGACGGAAAACTTCGTGTGGCGATACTGCAATGGTTTCTCCCGGTGGACACACACCGAAGAAGAGAACGTTGCCACCATTGGCAGCATAAGTAATCAGGCCCTCTGCCACGGCAGGGACACCTGTTGCATCAGCCGCTAGATCGGTTGAATATTTTAGCTTTTCTAATTCACTTGAACCGACAGCCGCACCTTTCAAACCAAATGACTCAGCCAGCTCTAAACGTGATTCATCAATATCAGCCAAAGTGATATCGCTAACGCCCTTTGTTCGTAAGGACAAGGCCATCAACATACCAATAGGACCTGCTCCAAATATTAAAGCGTTATCGACGCTATCAGTTTCTATGGCGCTTATGCCGGTTAGTACACACCCGACCGGTTCTGCCAAAGCCGCGACACCATAAGACAGGTCATCAGGCATAGCAACTATGTTGTCTTCATGCACCACGCTGTATTCGGCAAATCCACCGTGCACGGTAACACCGTATGCACCAAGGTTCTCACACAGGTTAGTCAGGCCCTTTTTACAGGCTCGGCACTCACCACAATGAATATTGGGATCTACAACAACACGCTGTCCTTCTTTAAAGTTGGAAACGTCAGAACCGACCGATATAATCTCACCGGCATACTCATGACCCGGAACAATTGGAAATTTGGAACTACCGTAACGCCCGTATAAGATATCGATGTCGGTATGACAAATGCCACTTGCGTGGACGCGGATAACAACCTCTTTCGGCCCGGTAGTGGGGTCGGCAATCTCGCCGTTTTCAATCTCTCCCAACGATATATAAGTGGTTGCTTTCATGGCAGTCTCTTCTAACTAAAAACTTAAGATAAATATTGAGCAATGGTACCGGCCGTACCTTTTTCCCAAATACTATTCAGGGCTTGATTAAACGCTTCTGAAAATGTCTCATTATCTGAAAGCGGACCGTACACATCAGTTAATTCAAGCCACTTTTTAGGATCATCCTTTGCAAGATTTGCTTGCTCTTTTAAGCGATCCCATTGTGTATCGTTAGCCGGTATTTCAGCGCCGGATTCAGTGGTGCCATAACAGTAACGGCACCATAACGCACATTCCAAAGCCAAGCCATCTATGGAAGCCTTTTCTTCAAGTCGAGACTCGATGATGGGAAGAATAAACTTGGGCTGACGGTTGAGTCCATCAAAACACAATCTTGGGATGGTATCCCCAACCGCTGAATTGGAAAACCGTTCAACTATTTGATCGTAGTACTCGTAAAAATCAACACCGGGAATATCTTCCAGCGTCGGAATGATTTCATCGTGTTCGAGTTTCTGCAGATAACCGGCTACCAGTGAATTGCTCATCGCATCATGAACGAAATGAATATCCAAAAGACCTGCTAGATAAGCAATGGACGCATGGCCACCATTGAGTACTCGTAGCTTCATTAACTCGTAAGGTGCAACGTCTTTAACAAACTCAACACCAACCTTCTCTAGCGCGGGTCTGCCATTGGTGAACTTATCTTCTAGCACCCACTGATGGAACGGCTCACTCACGACAGGCGCAAGATCATCAATGCCAAAAGTATCCTTTACAATTCCTATTTCGCGCTCGGCGGTTGCAGGTGTAATGCAGTCCACCATGGAGTTAGGAAAAGAAACGTTCTCTTCAATCCAATGACGCAGTGTGCTGTCGATTTTTTCGGCCAAACCAAGAACAGTATATTTAGCCACTTGACCGTTTTCAGGCAAGTTATCGCAAGACATCACAGTAAACGGTAAAACTCCGTTTTCTTGTCGCTTCTTCAATGCAGCGATGATCATTCCAAATACAGTATTGGGCGCATCCGGCTTTTTGGCATCTGCAAGGATGTCAGCATGCGAGTCGTCAAAGCCACCTGTCTGAGCATCAACGTAATACCCACCTTCGGTAACTGTTAACGACACAATTCGAATCTCAGGCTTTGTCATCGCATCGATTATCGTTTGCGAATCAATCTTCAGGAAATCAATCATGGAGCCCGTTATGCTCGCAGTGAGTTGATTCGGGTCCAGCTCGACGACCGTTGTTAACCAATTCTGAACTACGAGCTTGTCGCGCATAACTTCATCGTATTGAGTGACGCCAGCACCAACGATAGCCCAGTCTCGATCCATACCTTTATCGAATAAGCGGTGTAGGTATACACCTTGATGTGCACGATGAAAATTACCCACACCCACATGCAGGATGCCTGCACTAAGATCTTCCCGGCCGTACGAAGGCTTTGCCACTTCGTCCGTTATTTGGTCTAAGTTCGCAATTGATAACTTAGTAGTCATTTGATGGTCCAACGAATTCCAGTTTATTAAACATGCAAAGACCTCTAGCAAACGCGATTTTAACGAATCGACTATTGCCCTTGCCTAATCGATGATGGGGGCTTAAACATCTATCAGTCAGCTTATTCCAGCTGACTTATCCGGAACTCAGATGATGGCGAGATCCTGATCATCGAACTTATAGATGTGCTCAGGATTTGCGCTTAAATAGACCGTGTCTCCATGATGAACATCAACTTCTCCACTAACTCTAGCCGTGAGAGTTTCTTCACCTTCCATGTGAGCACGTATAAATGTATCTGACCCGAGATGCTCAGTAACACCTACGGTCGCCTTCCAATCACCGCTTTCAGTGGACACTTGAAAGTGCTCTGGTCGGATGCCAATGGAATGCGCATCGTATTTACTGGCATGGCTACCCGTTAAAAAATTCATTTTCGGGGAGCCGATAAATCCTGCGACAAATTTATTTCTGGGTGAACGATACAACTCAAGTGGAGAGCCGACCTGCTCTATTCGACCGTCGGAAAGCACAACGATCTTATCGGCCATAGTCATCGCTTCCACTTGGTCGTGTGTCACGTAGATCATGGTCGTTTTTAATTTCTGATGAAGCTCAGAGATTTCGAGACGCATGTTGACTCGTAACGCAGCATCAAGATTTGATAGCGGCTCGTCGAAGAGAAATGCCTCTGGCTCACGAACAATTGCCCGACCAATAGCTACACGTTGGCGTTGTCCTCCGGAGAGTTGGCCAGGTTTACGCTTTAAGTAGTCTGTCAGGTTCAACACCTTGGCAGCAGCTTCAATTTTCTTTTTAGCTTCTGCACGCGGAATTTTAGCCATCCGCAGTGGGAAACCGATATTTTTTTGAACAGACATATGCGGATAAAGAGCATAAGACTGAAACACCATCGCCAGACCGCGCTTCGCAGGTGGGATATCGGTAGCGTCATTTCCGTCAATTAACACCTGTCCGCTAGAGACATCTTCTAAACCAGCAATAAGACGAAGCAACGTCGACTTTCCGCAACCCGATGGCCCTACAAAGACGACAAATTCGCCATCTTCAACGGTGAGGTCTATGGGATGGATAACTTCAACATCACCAAAGCTTTTTGTAATCTGTTTTAGTGTGATATTTCCCATGATTTTTCCTATTTCACCGCGCCGAACGTAAGACCACGTACCAACTGCTTCTGGCTGAACCAACCCATGATAAGTATGGGTGCAATCGCCATTATGGAGGCGGCGCTTAACTTGGCGTAGAAGAGACCTTCAGGACTGGAGTAACTTGCAATAAACGCGGTCAACGGTGCAGCCTTGGCCGCTGTCAGGTTGAGTGTCCAGAATGCTTCGTTCCAGGCAAGAATGACATTAAGAAGAATGGTTGAAGCGATGCCGGGGATGGCCATCGGTGTAAGTACATACATGACCTCTTCTCGAAGCGATGCACCATCCATTCTTGCAGCTTCAAGTATCTCTCCCGGAATCTCTTTGAAGTAGGTGTAGAGCATCCAGATAATGATGGGCAAATTGATCATCATCAATACAAAGACGAGTCCGACACGGCTATCCAACAAGCCCAGATCACGGAAGATCAAGTAGATCGGAATGAGTACACCTACAGGCGGCAGCATTTTTGTAGACAGCATCCACATCAATACATTTTTCGTATTTTTGGAGGGTACAAAAGCCATCGCCCAGGCAGCCGGGACAGCAATGATGAGTCCCAGCAACGTGGACCCAACAGAAATGATCACAGAGTTTGAGAAGTGCTTGAAATAATCGGAGCGAGCTTGAACAGCTCCAAAACTCTCAGTGGTCCAACCGGAACTGAACAACACCTCTAGCGGTGCTCTTATTGCGTCATTCTCTGTTTTGAACGCAATGATAATGGTCCAGAGAATGGGAAAAAACATCAAAAAGCCGAGGGTTCCCGCAATGGCTGTATTGATAATTTTGGTTTTAGTTGAGACTGCGCGTGCCATTTTCCTATCCCCCCTACGCGTCTAGATTCTTGCCAATCATGCGCATCAGAAAGATGGCAACGATATTGGCGAGAATGATGGCGAGCACACCGCCGGCACTACCCATCCCCACGTCGTACTGGAGCAGCGACGATACATAAATCAGGTAGGTGAGATTCGTTGTTGCAGTCCCGGGGCCGCCATTCGTGGTAACAAGAATTTCGGCAAAAATGGACAGCAGGAAGATCGTTTGTATCAGGATGACAACGGTTATCGG
Organism: uncultured Granulosicoccaceae bacterium; assembly: GCA_964498925.1. GTDB lineage: Bacteria > Pseudomonadota > Gammaproteobacteria > Granulosicoccales > Granulosicoccaceae > Granulosicoccus. The sequence goes on along the minus strand of CAZCKD010000249.1, from coordinate 214 downwards.
ACGCGCCATGTGCGGCAGCATGATGGAGAAGAACCGGTGGAACCAGTTGGCTCCGTCCATTTCGGCGGCTTCTAGTTGTTCTTGATCAAGCGACTGAAGGCCGGTTAACAAAATTAGCGTTGCAAAGGGCAGCCACATCCAAGACACGATAAAAATAACTGAGGCAAGTGGAATTTGACCGAAAAAATCGATGGGCTGAGCGCCGAATAGCGAT
>CAZCKD010000248.1:0-4948 GCA_964498925.1 uncultured Granulosicoccaceae bacterium | reverse complement strand
GTCGCCAGCATGCGACTCTGGAATTTCATGCCCATGCTTCTTAAACGACTGATAGCGTCCGGCGCTTCTTCGACAAATATTCGACAAAGGGCAGGATCCGCCATACCTAGGCCGGTTTGCATCATATCTTCCCAGACAGAATCTGGAGGATTGAACAATCCGCCTTTGGGACCAATAGTACGAATAGTCCAGAAGTCTCCGACAGGGTTTGACGTCGCGCCAGCACCTCTAACGCCGGGCACACCGAATTTTCCCTTAATGGCTATGAGTGTTCTTGCGCCATTTTCATGAGCAGCTAGAGTGGCAGCTGTTGCTGCACCTCCACCACCAATGATCAAAACATCCGTTTCGAATTCTAATTGCTTGTGAGAGCTCATACGCGCGCCACAACAACCGCTGCGTATTGATCAGGAAAGTATTCATTGGAGCTCTCAGCCCCCGGCCAGACAGATATCTCACTGAATTCAGCTAATTCGAATGCCCTTATCCAGTTATTTCCTGACAGATAAGCATGTGCGGGTCGATATTCAGGGTGTCTGATTGCGGCCGTTCGGTGATACGTGGCGAGGTTTAACACAATCTCTCTGGGTGCCATATCGCTTTCAAAACGCCTTAGACGTTCGGAAAACACGACGCAGCCACCAGGTTTAAGTACTCGCTTACACTCATTGAGAAAATCTACGGTATGCATGGCGATATGTGCAGCATTGACGCCGTAAACCATATCGACACTATCAGCTTCCAGTCGTTGAGCAGCCCAGTCCTTGTTGATGTTAAGGAGACGCCAGTCACATTGAATGTGGCTGTATCTATCTTGAAAAGAGCGACGTGTATTAAGAATGAACTGCATGCTGACATCGGTAAAAATATAGTTCTCAACACTTGATGCTTTGTCCGCTTCAATTAAAGCGTCTAGATTGTTACGCATGCCGTTACCGGTACCACCACCGACTTCTAGAATGGTGCCGCCTTCAAACAGCATATCGACAGCCTTCGCGCCCATGATGCCGTGGATGTCCTGCAGCGGGTCCGTATTAGTGGCGCGATCCCATGTTTCATTAAATTCTTTTTCCTGACCGGTTAGTACTCTGTCCATAAACTCATGATCATCGCGTAATGATCGAATGAAATGAGTACGACCAAATTCCAGGAATTCCAGTGGCGCTACATAGTCATTGCCCAGTGCTTTCATCGCGACATATAGACCAGGGAGTTCCTGAGTGCGATCTTCGGGCTTACTCACCGCTTCAAATCGATTTGACTCGATGCCTGTGACAGTAGGGTCCTCGATACAGTTAATAAAATCATATCGATCTGCCAAACGATTCAAAATAGCTAACAAGGCTATCCATGAACTGTCCGAAAACCCCAGCTCTTCAGCCAATACCTTCGGCTCAGAGTTGTCTGCCAGTAGTTCATGTAGATTCATTTCCAGATACAAGTTGATCAGGTGGATGTCTACGGCTTGTTCGAGTATTTCCGTGCCGGCCTTGTGCTCTCCCTTAAACAAGGAATCCCTAACCCAGGAATCAAACTCGACCATCCGCGTTTCTAAATTTACCTTCGTCAACATATGTCGTACTCGTGTCTTCGGTTAATGCTAGGAGTAGCAATCTATCCAACTTATCTGTTCATCAACCAGCTCATCACAGGCATCAAATTGAATACCGTGCTGGCCTGACAGCGTTACTATTTTCATTGCAGCCTTGTTGTATCGATTCGCCACACGTTCGGTAGCTTCGTTATCAACCACCTCATCGTCGCTGGCTAAAACAACCAACATAGGAATCTCAAGCCGCAGAAATTTCATCCAAACTCCCTGCGAAAACTCTGCCATGGCACCGTTATATCTCGGTGAAACTAACCGCAACCTAAGAGGGTCAGGCTTGATGAAACCTGATAATGCAGGTCCGGAGGTAAAACTCTCCAAAGGTATTAAAGGTGTCTGGTCCGCTACTGATGACTCGCTGATATGCAAGGCCTGGTCAGTAATCACGCTGGATGGGAACAAAGAGGGTGCCATCAGCGAGATTGACTGGCAGGGGTTAGATCGGGCTGCCAGATAATTCACCCAGTAATTCGAACCCCAACAAAAACCGGTCGCATGAATGTGTGCGTATCGATCGGTACACCAGCTCAGTAGGGCGTCAACGTCATCGAGCAGAACTGATGAGTTTTCAACATCACCACGTCCAACTTCGTTTTTGCCCGCTCCACGCCTGTCAGCAGACAGACAACTAATACCTTGAGATGATAGGCCCTGACAAAAGTCGTTTAGCCATTCGGAGTGACTGACCACACCATGAAGGACGACTGCGATGCGGGTCGAATCAGGCGCCTGCCAGTATCGACAATGCAACGAATAACCGTCACCAGAGGTTATCTGAATGGAATTAGGTGATGTAGTCGTCATTTTTTAAAAGCTAGTGGCGATTTACGGCTGCCAGGGCAATTAAATAGGTACCAGTTCCTGAAACGTTGTCTTAATACGAATAGCATTAACTCAGACCTCAACGGAATGGACCTGCAACATGCCAGCAGCAGCGATTAAAGCTTTACCAAACAGGGATAATGCCAAGACAGCTACTTACTCGGTGCATGTGGATGACTATCGTCAGAAGGCTGGCGTTGAAGACTTACTTATGTTGGGTCTGTCACATAAAACGGGTAACAGCGCCAAAAAGCGAACAGAATGGATTTATAAAAACAACCCTGCAGGCAAAGCTACTGTTTGTATCGTCAAACATAACGACACTAATCAGGACGTTGGGTTACTTACGCTTTGCCGAAGAGCGATTTGGACGCCGAAGGAGACAGTTAACGCGGGTATCTTCTGCGATCTGGTTACTGACAAGTCTCACCGAACGCTCGGACCGGCGCTGTCTTTAATGAAAGCGGCAGCAGACACTATTAGCGAAGGCGAATTTGATCGACTGTATGGTTGGCCGAATGACAAATCAGTTGTCTTATACAAGAGGCTTCCTGCTGTGGAAGCAGGCAGAATTAATATTTACAGACGTTACCTGGAATGGAGCTCTGTATTAGAAAGCCGTATGCCAAAATTGCCAGCAAAGATTATTGGCTCAGCGATTAACGTCATTGACAGTGCGATTTTGAAGTTCAAGCAGGCATTGATCAAGCGTTCATATACTATTCAACACGACGCACAATTCACGTCGATGGTTGATGATGTTTGGTCTGCAGCAAAACACCGTTTCACCGAAATTGGTGTTCGTGATAGAGAATTTTTAAATTGGCGTTTTCTGCAAAACCCTGATTGCGAGCATCGTATTTTCTCTTTGTACTCAAAAGACGGTAAGACCATGAAAGGGTATGTTGTTTACCGTGAGCTAACAGCTGAATCAGTCGAAATTGGAGACTTTCTAGCGGTTGATGATAATGCTACTGAACGTGATCTTCTCACAGCATTTAACAACTTCGTCAAAAGCACTCAGTATAAAAAGATCTCCCTGTTGTTTACAGGAAACACAGAAACGACAAAAAATTTACATCGATGTGGTTTCATCAGAGTAGGTGATAGAGCGACAATGTCTGCAGGATTACAGATGAATGAAGCCGGCGCTGAGGTTCGAACTCATGTCACTCAGGCTGACCATGATATTGGCTAAACACCCGTAAAGCACTTTATACGTGCAGGCCCTCTAACTCACAATTTCAGATAGTTATGCAGTCAACGGAAGGCAACTACCTAAGAGCGCCGTTTCCTTTAGAAACGTTTGACAAAAATTACTTAACAAGGCAAGCTTTTATTCGGATTTAAAATTCTCGTTAGATCGAGCCCTAAGGTTACGCACAACAAAACAAGCAGGAATGCGGCGTCCATGAGTTCTTCCGAATCAGAGTCCTATCATAAAATAAGAATTCCTCAGCGAACTCCGCCGAGTGGTTGCCCGATAGACCACGAATTCACCACCTTCACTCCTGAATACCTGGCAAATCCATACCCGGAGTTGGCGCGCATCCGGGAAAAGCATCCGGTGTTTTATTCAGAAAAACTCGGTTATCTTGTTGTCACTAGAATGCAGGACTTGGTGGAAGTTTTTCGTGATCACCACATTTACTCCTCAGAGAATGTGCAAGATCCCGTATTTCCGGTGTGTGAGCGTGCTGCTGCTGTACTGGGTGTTGAGGATTTTAACCCAGTGGCTGTCATGTCTAACCGACAGCAACCGGATCACACGCGCATAAAGCAATATACGAAAGATGGATTCTCGGCTCGACGCATGAGGGTTCTCGAGCCCTACATTCGACGACGAAGTCAGGAACTGGTCGACGAGATGAAATCCAAGGGCGGCCCGGCAGAGTTTGTCAGTGCGTTCGGTCACCCGTTACCGGGGCAAATTATCTTCCGGTTTATCGGCTTTGACGAAGCTGACGATGACTTACTGATTAGCTGGACATCTAATCGACTTGCATTCACCTGGGGAAATCCAGACGACGATGAGCAAGTGGATATCGCGGAAAATATGCTGCGTTACTGGCGCTATTGTCGTGAGTTTGTGGCCAAGCGCTATAAGGAACGAGGGGATGACCTGACGTCAGAACTACTTGATGCCCATGATGCGAATCCGGACGACCTGGCTTATCGTGAAGTTGAATCGATTATTTATGGACTGTCATTCGCAGGTCATGAAATTGTCAGTAACTACCTCAGTAATGCTCTCTTGTGCTTATTACCAAATCGCGATAACTGGTCAGAAATATGTAACGACGGTAGCTTAATCCCTAACGCTCTGGAAGAGGTGCTTCGTTATGAATCACCGCAAACCAGTTGGCGGCGAATTACCAACGTGGATACTGAGATAGCGGGTGTTAGCATTCCTGCCGGCACGCAGGTCTTTCTCAGCCTAGGGGCAGCAAACCATGAGCAAACACTGTTTGAATCCCCCGAAACATTTGATATCAAGCGTAAAAACGCACGTAAGCA
>CAZCKD010000247.1:0-4953 GCA_964498925.1 uncultured Granulosicoccaceae bacterium | reverse complement strand
TTCTCGTTCTATAAAGGTGTACCGAGTCCAACCGGAAGAGATGCTCTCGAGATCCACTCCGATATCCCAATTGGAGTTGATGCCAATAGCTGCAGATAGCGTTTGTTCTGGTGAGTACCCAACATCAACTTGAGTTTTACCTTTAGGTAGTGAACTGGCAGTGTTGCGCAGGGTCAGTGGGGTTGTCGCTGTTGAACAGGCGGAAAGAGCCAAGACTGACAGAACACTGAGAATGAGGGCTTTGTTCATTTTAGAATGCTCTCATCTTCCAATACGTTCTGACGCTCTGGTTGCTTGTCTATAACAACCGAGTTTGGCAATTTATAGATCGCGCCTGTATACGCATCAATCAGCACGCCGAGCAGTCCACCCCAGCCGGCGATAGCATTTAAATACGTCATTGGTTGAACACTGCCGCTCAACGACTTTGTAATCGTTCCTTCAGCAGAATCAAGTTGCACTAGATAATGAGCCGGAGAAAACCCGGAACCATAGGCAGGTAGAATAAGGATTGCCGGTGTTTCCCCACTGGCGACGATTTCACCTTGCAGAGTAGAAACAGTAACGGACTGCCCGGATTGCTGGCTGTCTACAAAAACCGGATGCTGGCTTTCCGAGAAAACAGTTGCGCAGCCTGACAGCAAAGCAGCTGCACAGAGAGCGAGGGATTGAAATAATCTGGCCGTTCTTCGTTTTCTCATTGGCTATGTTAATGAACCTGCTTGGTCGGATTGTAGTTTGTTTTACAGTGGGTAATCAGACGATATCGCGGTAAGAATCCCACCATATTTGATTGTTTTCTCGAAAACCCATGGAGCAGGCTCGCCAATAATTGTCAGCAGACCAGCGCAGAGCTACGCGGACTCCGAAGCAGGCTCCGAAGCAGTCCAGACAGGACACACCGGGCATCGCATTCAGAGCCTTGATCGTACTTTTTATTGAATATGGAAAAAAAACACTATTTACTGTAATTAAAAACAGTGGTACGGTGTTGTCATGTTCAATCAACCTCAAAAAAGGCGGGGCCGGGGTGCTCAAAGCAACCGTTCCGGCAGATTTGAGGTTCTCCAGCGCATGGATGTTGATGATGGCTGGGCTCAACCTATTGAATCTCCAGGTGCCGATGCATCGCTTAGTGCGCTTTATGGTGAGTCTGACAGAGTCTTGCGCACTCAATGGAGAGAGGATCGCGCTAAAACAGTCATTACCCACAATGACTCTCCCGATCTTCATTTTGATCAATCGATAAATCCGTACCGCGGGTGTGAACACGGATGCGTTTATTGTTTTGCGCGTCCTTCACATACTTATCTTGGGCATTCAGCGGGTCTGGATTTCGAAAGGCTTCTTTACGCCAAACTTGATGCTGCCGTTTTGCTGAGAAGAGAGTTAGCCCACCCGGCCTACCAATGCGAGCCTATTGCCATTGGCGTCAATACTGATGCTTATCAGCCTCTGGAAAGAGAGTTAAAGATCACCCGACAGATTCTTGAGGTGATGCTGGAGGCACAACATCCGGTTTATCTCATTACAAAGTCAGCGCTCGTTGAAAGAGATTTAGATTTATTAGTAAAGCTAGCTGAAAAGAATTTGGTGACAGTCTCAATCTCTGTTACCAGCCTGGATAACGAATTGAGCCATCGACTTGAACCCAGAGCGTCCGCCCCTCATCGTCGTATTAGAATCATAAAAACACTCAGTGAAGCCGGGGTGCCAGTGCGCGCATCTGTGTCGCCGATCATTCCTGCGCTTAATGAGCATGAACTGGACGCTATCATCGAAAGTTGCGCTGCCGCAGGTGCAAAGGGTGCTAATGCCATTATGCTCAGGCTTCCTCACGAGCTCGCGCAGCTGTTCCCGGAATGGTTAGACGAACATTATCCGTTGCGAAAAGAACGAGTGCTAAAAGCTGTGCGCTCGATGCGACAAGGTCAACTGAATAATAGCGATTATCGATATCGCATGGTGGGTGAGGGCCCACGTGCAGAGCTTATTCAAAACCGCTTTAAAAAAGCCTGCAAACGATATGGTATTGAGGCAGGTAGAGAAGTGTTCTCGATGGATACAACGTTATTCAAGCCTCCACGCATTGATGAAGCAGGCGTTGCACGCAGTGCAAGTACGCCGCAATTGTCTTTGTTTGGGTAAGCGGGCAGTGCATGGAATTTAGCATGACACATCCTGTGTTGATTTACTGATTCACGTAATACGGTAGAGGTGGAAAATGGCATCCTGGGATAAATTAAGCGATAGGTTGAAAAACTTCATTGAAGCTCAGCCTTTGTTTTTTGTTGCATCGGCAGGAGCCAACGGCCGGGTAAATGTTTCTCCAAAGGGGATGGACACGCTCAAAGTGTTGTCCGATAAAAGAATCATCTGGCTGAATCTAACGGGCAGTGGTAACGAAACAGCAGCACACGTACAAGAAAACGGAAGAATGACTCTTATGTTTTGTGCATTTGAAGGCGATGCGTTAATTCTCCGAGTGTACGGTCAAGCATCGGTTTTACATCCACGTGATGATGGCTGGGATGAATTGTCAGAGTATTTTGAAGACTATGCTGGCAGTCGCCAGGTATTCGATTTAACCATTGAAAAAGTACAGACATCGTGTGGCACCGGTGTGCCCATCATGCCTTTGCAAGAGAGTAGAGGTGAGGAAGAGCTATTACCTTACTACGAAGGACTTGGGCCCGATGGTGTGCAAAAATACTGGAAGAAGAAAAACACTAGGACCATCGATGGCAAAGACACCGGCATTATTGACTAACGCTAAAACTCTCTACTAATCATACTAACGGCGGCTGCGGCCATCGCAATAGATGCGCTTTTATGAAGAATGTTCTGCGCGCGTGCGCCTGATAGCACACGTCTGACGCTTAGGGCGGCAAGGATGAATGAGCCACCAACGACTAGCAGTACAAATAAAGTGACCGGAATAAGAACGGTAGCCCAAGTTTGAATGCCGATAGTTTCTAGATCTAATACTAGAGGCACCAAGGCTAAGTAAAACGCAATCGTTTTTGGATTCGATAGAGTCACTAACACTCCCGAAAGGCAGGCAGAGGCGAGGTCTTTTTTAGACGGATCTTTCAGCGATAGGTCGTGATGGTCAGCGTTCCAGAAAGACCACGCTAGCCACATAAGGTACAGGATAGAGAACCAGCGTATAACTACAAACAGGGCTGAAAACGAGTGGGCAACGATCGCTAGCCCGAATACAGCAAAACTGAGAAAAATTAAATCACCAATCATCAGCCCTGCGAGCATTGAAAAACCTGCCAACGTGCCGCTACCCACTGAACGCGCGACCAATGCTGTCATGCCGGGCCCCGGAATCGCAGCAGCGATGCCTAGCGCCAAGGCATAGGAGATGATTTGACTGAATTCCAGCACGTCTTATTGATCAGGGCGCAACAGAGAGTTGACCGACTACGTCGAATTGATCGATGAGCGATGACACCAGATTGGAGCTTTTGGATCTTGCGACAAAATCTTGTATGTAAGCGGCAGCCAACGGTCGTTCTGTTCGGCATCCGATGGACTGCTGCACCGCTGTAAAACTATCGTCCATAAGTATTGAGCCGGGCATCAGTTTTTGTTGCTCCAGCAGTTTTGGTCTAAGCCCCGCTAGTACGTCTAACGAATTATCTTGAAACAGCGTAAATGATTCATCTAAAGAGGGCGCACGTTCAAGCGTTGCGTTTTTGAGATTTTCAGTAAGCCATAGATCGTAAGCGGCTCTGTCCTTAACAGCGATGCGCACACCTGACTGATCGACGTCGCTCAAGCTTTTAATGGGCGAGTCGGGAGGCAGCAGATAAGTTGCCTGAATCTCGCAATAGGCACTACTAAACGAAATGAACTTTGCGCGTTCAGCTTCAGCAGCAATATTGGCGATATCCCATTCATCTTTTACAGCAGCATCGGCAACGTCACCGGGCCCTTTATACGGTACAAGCTCCAATGGAACGCCTAGTTCGTCAGCTATGGCCTTGGCCATGCGCGGAGAGACGCCATCGTGATCGCCGTTCGGTTGCGAGCTATTAACCAGTAAAAAGTTACTGAGGTTAATTCCTGCTCTTAACTTGCCGTGGGGTGCTAGTTCACTAAGAAGCTCAGCAGTAATCATAGTTAACTAACCTGAAGTGCTTGTGCGTGAGATAGGTTCTGCACGTTGGGTAAATAATTTACGTTTTAATGGGATTGACGTTGTTGCTTTCAGTGTCTGCTGGCAGATATTTTCGAACCTGCGCAACATCCGTTGAACTAAACCGGTTCAACAAAAAAGACACCGACGCTAACCGCATAGACTTTCACTTCTGTTCCAGCGCTCAACGATTGTGGAGTGACATGATCGGCTAATTCAACGCGCCAGTTAATACCGGAGTATTTTTGCTGGCCGTGGTTGGTTCCGCTGACGTCTGAGCTTAGCGTAAACGTGTGCCCGATAATATCGCTGCTTCGGTCGCTACCCAGCTCGGCACCACTCTGAAGACGCTTAAGTGGATACCATAGAATGGCTGTGATGAGTGCTGTACTAACGGCAAAACAGGCAACGGCCATGATAAAGGTGTCTGGTACTAAACCGAACGAGATCAGCACACCGGTGAGGATCGCGCCAAGGCTACCAAACAAAAGCACACCGCTGGAAAAGCCGAATGCCAGCGCTTCTATGGCCAGTAACAAAAAGCCAACACCGATCCAGGCTGCTGCCTGATTACTCGTTATTGTTTCTAACATAAGCGTTTCCCGAATAAGTGAATGATGCAATCGGCAGTGTTGGCTTAGTGCAGTTTAGTTGCCTGACGAGCCGAATGATCCACTGGAGTTCATTGCTGCAACAACAGCCATGCTCTCTGCGACGACAGAACCGGCATCAGTCTTCTTTCCATCCATAAGAACAATGGTGGATTTTTTGGCGATATCCGCTTTGGCGGAGATAGCTTTAGT
>CAZCKD010000246.1:0-4996 GCA_964498925.1 uncultured Granulosicoccaceae bacterium | reverse complement strand
CGCTGTCACTGGTATCTCTGTCGTTTTTAGTACGCGACACAGCGGACAGGGACGCGAGGTGCGTTCCTGTCAGCGTTGGGAGAGAGCCTATGCTCTGCGGCAGTGTTATTCGCATCAACCTCATCCGTGATAAAGCCTCGACTAAAGAGACATGACTACGGGGGTTAGCGGCCAGTTACAAAAAGGGTGTATAGCTTTGACGTTTCATTTTTAGAGTGAAACGGGGTTAAATTTGATACATGAGTCGAAAACGTGACTTGTATCCAACAATTCCAGATGGAACACTTACCGGGTGCCCGACTCAGGTTTTTCTCGGAAAGTATCCGGTTCAACGTCAAATGAGTGCGTTTGCAGGTCGAGTAGAGGTTAACCCTTTTTGAACGAATCTATGCCTGCTTTGAAGGCTGTGGCAATACGACGCCAGAACGTTACCAGTGTCTCTGGCCTGCTTAGATCGAGACCAACTTTCTGACCCCACAACACGTAGGCGACAAATATCACAGCGAGAGGCCAGGAAACAAGGAAAAGTACGACGGCAATGGCAATGTTAACGGTGCTCCAACCGGGAGCTAACTGCTGTTTTAGATCGTTCATAAATTGTTGTCCGCCTCCTTACACAGGTTTCGTTGAGGCGTTACATGCCGTGCATGACTGCCTTCAAGAGATGTCGCTGAAGACAATATGGGGTTACACGCCCAAAAATCAATTTATCTGAACAACAACACCGGTACTTTGCAGGATCTGACCATTTCGGTTGTGGTTGATCCGATTATGAGATTTCTTATTCGGGAATGCCCGTAAGCGCCCATCAACAAGAGATCGAACCCGTTACTTTCCACTTTTTCCGAGATAACGGCCTCAGGCTGACCCTGTGCGATTTCACCCGTTGCAGAGTAACCACCATTTTGCAATGTTGCGACAGCTCCTTCGAGTTGACGTCTTTGCTCTGTGGAATCAGGACCGACGCTGAGTATCAGGCATTCCAGATGTTTGTATTGCTGCTGAGTCGCAAAGTACTCTACAGCCTTAAGAGAGCTGGGTCCGCCATCGAAGGCAACCAGTACTTTTTTAATCGGTTTAAAACTCCGAGAGGCAACCAGAACAGGCAAGCGAGTGGAGCGGGCCACTCGTTCAATGTTGGAGCCCAGATGACCGGTATCAAAATCTGCGGCTTCCCCGCGCTTACCGATAACCACGATATCAGAGCCTTTTTCCATTTCCTGGACGGTCTCTACAATCTCGCCGTTTCGCAGTTTGGTTTGTACTGAGGCGACACCGCGCTCTTTAAGCAGGGTCTCGGCATCTTCAAGAATGGCTCGTCCACGTTTGTGGGCAAGCCGCGCTTTCTGGGCATCCAGTTCAGCAAGCTCGCTGAGAAGAGATGAGCGGGCTCCCAAGCCAATACTGCCACTGAGATTGGATGGTTCACTGGATACATCGCGTCGTCCCAACACATGAACCACATGTACTTCGACAGGGGAGTGTCCTGAAATCCAGGCTGCGTGTTCGCAAACACTGGCTGAATAGGCCGAACCATCAATAGCGGCTATGAGTTTTGACATGTTAGTAGCCTCTTCCTAATGACCTATCATATCGTCAAGTGCGCCGGGTTTGTCGTGAATACCGAGCTGATCGACAATGGTTTCACTGGCCTCATTCAATCCGATTATCTCCACTTCGCTACCTTCGCGACGGAATTTCATCACAACCATATCTAAGGCCTGAACACTACTGATGTCCCAAATATGCGCGTTACTGACGTCAATGACAACCTTGTCCAGCGCTTCTTTAAAATCAAAAGAGGCGGTGAATTCGTCGCTAGAGGCGAAAAATAGCTGGCCTTCGACCAGATAAGTACGTTCGCGATTGTCGTCAGAGAGCGTCGTGGTTACGCGGAATATCTGAGAGATTTTCCAGGCGAAGAAAATGCCAGAGAACAGAACGCCAACCAGCACGCCAATGGCCAGATTGTGGGTGGCGATAACGACAATAACCGTCGCTAGCATGACGATGGATGAGCTTCGCGGGTGATCTCGAAGGTTAACGAGAGAGGACCAGCTAAACGTACCGATCGAAACCATGATCATGATGGCCACTAAGGCAGCCATGGGTATTTGTTTTACCCAGTCGCCAAGGAACACAATCATCAGTAATAAAAACAGGCCTGCGCAGAATGTCGATAGACGACCCCGACCACCGGATTTCACATTAATGATTGACTGGCCGATCATCGCGCAACCTGCCATGCCACCGATAAAACCTGTCGCTGTATTAGCGATGCCTTGACCGATACATTCGCGATTTTTATCGCTACGGGTATCAGTGAGTTCATCGACTATTGAGGCAGTCATCAATGATTCGAGTAGGCCAACCGCTGCAACCGCTGCCGAGTAAGGCAAGATTATTTGCAGTGTTTCCAGATTGAACGGAATATCCGGAATAAGGAAGATTGGCAGGCTATCGGGTAGTTCGCCCATATCGCCAACGGTTCTGATGTCCAACCCCATCGTGAGTGAGATAGCTGTCAGCACCACGATGCAGACCAGCGGTGAGGGTACGGCGGATGTTAAGCGAGGGAACAAATAAATAATGGCCAAGCCTGCTGCCACCATGATGTAAGTGAGGTTAGGCACATCGATGAGTTCGGGTAATTGCGCCATAAAAATCAGAATGGCCAAGGCGTTTACAAACCCTGTCATCACTGAGCGTGAAACGAAGCGCATGACGACACCCAGTTTCAAAAGTCCTGCGATAATTTGCAGGATGCCCGCCAGCACGGTTGCTGCCAGGAGGTATTGCAATCCATAGTCTTTAACGAGCGTGACCATAAGTACAGCGGTGGCAGCCGTCGCTGCTGAGATCATCCCCGGTCTGCCGCCGGTAATTGCAACGATGACTGCGATGGAGAAAGAGGCGTAGAGACCCACCTTCGGATCGACTCCGGCGATGATGGAGAATGCGATGGCTTCAGGTATCAATGCCAGTGCTACGACTAGGCCTGCAAGGATATCGGCTCGAATATTGCCAATCCATTCCAACTGCCAGCGGGCAATAGAATCTGTATTCACGATGAGGTTCTTTACTCGATTTGGTCCTGTTTGCTATGCACGCAACAGGCCTTGATAAGGGTTAGGGGCTCGCTGTATAACTTTTGAGCTGCAAATCGCTGACAAATAGGGATTAAAAGCGTGGCCTGGCGTATACTGGGGACATCGGGGTTCTGCTGAATAGCAGTCTAGTAAACTGTAGCTCAATTGGTATTAGCGCAGTTGGACCTGACAGCGATTGACCTATGCCTGAGAGGTAATGCGACAGATTCCGGACACCGTAAGCTGTCGCTAAAAAATCGCAATAAATAGCAGCCGTGTAACGGCCGCAGACTAGATACCCAGCGCGTCCTATCGGCAACATCTGTCGGTGTGTGCGGGCAGGTTGATGGGAGAATACTCAAGGTGATAAAAGACGTATGACGAACAGCGATTCGCCAACTCCAGAGTCTGGTTCCGGTGGAAGATCTGCCGATGGTCAACAGGGCTCATCTGGTGGAAATAACCCGCAGCGCCGCAACAATCGCGGTCGGAATCGTCAAAATTCGGGACCACGAAACGAAGGCTCTGGTAACAACCGGAATCGAAAGAAACGTTCAGGTGGCCGAACCAACAGAAATCGTTCGCGTGATCAGGACGATGACATAGGTAACCGCATTGGTCCGGGCAATCGAGCCCTGCGCCCACAGCGAGAACTTACCGAAGAGATGGATAACATCGGTAACAAAGCGTTGCCCGAAACGCCTTCTGAAATCGAATACGAAGACGATAACTTCGGAAATCGCGATCACTTTAACGTTAACAACCGGTTTCCCTCAGACAGCAATCTAGTCGGAATGGAAGACCCCTATCAGGTCGGTAGCCTGGTCATGGGCGGAGCCGGCAGAAGCGGCGGCGGAAATCGAGGGAAGGGACGCGGCAATCAGAAACGCCGTCCTCAGCAAGGTCAGCAACGTGGCCAACGTAACAATCAGCAGGGCAGACAAAACAATAATCGCAACGCCGGTCGTAATAACCAGAACAGAAATGCCGACGATGGCGATGGTTCGCAGGGTAATGGTCAAGGTAGAAGAAACCAGAACCGCAACCAAAATCAAAACCGTAATCAGAATCGCAATAGGAATCGCAATCAAAATCGTAATCAACGTCAGCAGGGCGAAGAGCGTCAAGCGAAGCCGACGGATGGTGGAGCCGGAACACAGGGCCCATCGAATAACGATAGTTCACAAACCAGCGCAGCATCTGCCAATGTAAGTAACGCATCGGCACCTGCGGCACCGGTAGCCAATACGCCGTCACCACAAGCGGCAGCACCGGCAGCTAAATCGGCGACGACGGCCCCAGCAGCAACGGGTAGTGCAGGTGCATCGTCGCCTCAGTCTGATGCTGCTCCTGCTAAAAAGCCGAGAGCTTCGAGAAAGCCGAAGGTCAGCTCAGATTCGTCTTCTGCATCGACTTCAACATCAGCGGCTAAGGTGTCTTCTGGCGATGGTGAAGTGAAAAAGCCCAGGGCTGTGAGAAAGAAAGCAGCCAGTAAAAAGAGTGCTTCCGCGAGTGCCTCCGCGAGTGCCTCCGCGAGTTCCCCTTCAGATTCTGATGCACCGGCAAAAACCACTAAGAAAGCGAGTCGGGCTAAAAAGCCACCGGCGGACTCCGCAGAATAGTTAATAGAAAGTTCACACGCTAAAAAGCAAAAAGCCCGAGACAAACGTCCCGGGCTTTTTTGTTTGAACCTTCGTAAAGGCTTGCCTTGCTCAACTACATATTCGGGTAGTTGGGACCACCACCACCTTCAGGAACGACCCAGGTGATGTTCTGTGCGGGGTCTTTGATGTCGCAAGTTTTGCAGTGGATACAGTTCTGCGAATTGATCTGGAAGCGTGGCGTGTCCTCTTCAATAATCACTTCATACACACCAACCGGACAGTAACGTTGCGCAGGCTCAGCAA
>CAZCKD010000245.1:0-5041 GCA_964498925.1 uncultured Granulosicoccaceae bacterium | reverse complement strand
GGAAACTCCTGCCGAGCCGGAAGCAGCGACTCATGATGCCACTGTATCGGCAGAGGCCCAGGAAGCCGATGCTGCGCCAACAACGGTTAGCGCAAGCGAATCAGATCAAACGACTGATGCCACGACCGACAGCGCAGCAGAAAGAGCTGCCCGTCAAGCGGCCGATGATGCAGCTGCAGCTGTTGAAGCAGCCGCTGCTGCTGCCACAAATCAGGCGGCTGAACAAACCGAAGCTGTAGCCAGTGCGGATCCTGCCTTAGAAGCAGAAAGACAGGCCGAAGCCCAGGCAGCAGCAGCTGCCGCCGCTGCAGTGTCTGCCCCTGCCGCTGAAGCGCCAACGCTTTCACCAGCAGAAACTGCAAAACTGGCGCGTGACGCTGAACGTCGGGTTGAGATGGAACAGCAGGCTCGCGCTGCGGCAGAGCGTATGGCTGAAAAACAGGTTGCGGCAGAAAAGCGTCGTGAATCTGATGAGGTTGCTAAGCGCGAAAGAGAGCGTCGTGAACAAGAAAGAGTTGCCTCTGAACTTCAGCGCCGTGCGGCGATGGAAGCGCAGCAGGCTGCTAGTAGTAACGATCGTGGAGGCGCTCGCGGAGGCGATAAGCCGAAGGGCAAGGGCCGCGGAAAAGGTGGCGGCGGAGGCGGTGGCGATACGCGTTATGGTCGCAACCAGCTGCACGTTGCCAAGGGCAAGTCAGGTCGCCGTAAGGGTAAAGCCAAGCGCGCAGTACCGGCCAACTTTGAAGCGAAGCATGCTTTTGAACGTCCAACTGCTCCGGTCATCCGTGATGTAGATGTACCTGAAACCATTACGGTTGCCGAATTGGCCAACCGAATGGCTGTTAAGGCTGCTGAAGTTATCAAAGCGATGATGACGATGGGCGTCATGGCGACGATCAACCAAATTCTTGACCAGGATACGGCCATTCTCGTGGTTGAAGAGATGGGGCACAACGCTAATCCGATGAGCGCAGATGATGTCGAAGCGGCATTGGCAGCGCTGGTTGCCGGAGAACGAGAGGGTGATGCAGAACCACGTCCACCGGTAGTGACCATCATGGGTCACGTCGATCACGGAAAGACATCACTACTTGATTACATCCGTACAGCTCGGGTGGCTTCTGGTGAAGCCGGGGGCATTACGCAGCATATCGGTGCCTATCAAACTCACACTGATAACGGCGTAATTACATTCCTCGATACACCGGGTCACGCAGCATTTACCTCCATGCGAGCACGTGGTGCTCAAGCCACTGATATCGTGGTTCTAGTGGTTGCGGCTGATGATGGCGTTATGCCTCAAACCATTGAAGGTATTCAGCACGCTCGATCTGCAGACGTGCCTTTGATTATTGCCATTAACAAAATGGATAAGGAAAATGCTGACCCGGAGCGTGTTCGCAACGAATTGGCTCAGCATGAAGTCATATCTGAAGAGTGGGGTGGAGACGTCCAATTTGTACCTCTGTCAGCTTTGACCGGAGACGGTGTTGATCAACTGCTCGATGCGCTGATTCTTCAGTCTGAAGTGCTTGAACTGAATGCTGTGTCTGAAGGTAATGCTTCTGGCATCGTCATTGAAGCTTCTCTGGACAAGGGTAAAGGTCCTGTTGCTACGATTCTCGTCCAGGAAGGTACGTTGAAACGCGGCGAAAGCTTTATCTGTGGCCAGGTAACCGGCCGAGTTCGCGCCATGTTCGATGAGAACGGTCAGGCGGTGGATGAAGCAGGTCCTTCTACACCTGTACAGGTACTGGGTCTGTCCTCGACACCGAATGCCGGTGATGAAATGCTGGTCGCAGCTGATGAAAAGAGTGCACGTGAACTGGCAGAACTGCGGTACGGCAAGCAGCGTGACGCCCGATTGGCATCACGTCGACCTGCCAGACTGGATGACGTCTTTTCACAGATCAAAGGCAGTGTGCCTGTTGTTAATTTTGTACTTAAAGCCGATGTTAAGGGTAGTTACGAAGCTATTCGAGACTCGTTAGAGAAGCTCAGTACTGAAGAAGTCGAAGTGCGTATCGTCGGCGGTGGTGTGGGGGGCATTAACGAATCTGATGCGAACCTCGCAGCTGCGTCTAATGCCACACTGGTAGGCTTTAACGTGCGAGCAGATGGTGCTGCGCGTCGACTTATCCAAGAGCAGGAAACCGATCTTCGCTACTACAGTGTCATCTATGAACTAATTGATCTTGCCAAGCAATTGGCGGGTGGACTGCTAGCGCCTGAGGTTCGTGAACGCATCATCGGTAACGCGGAAGTGGGCGAAGTATTTACATCACCCAAATTCGGTCTTATTGCCGGTTGTATGGTGGTCGATGGGGTTGTCAGAAAAGACGAACCTATCCGTGTCCTACGTGAAAATGTCGTTATCTACGAAGGTGAGCTTGAATCCTTACGTCGCTTCAAGGATGACGTTAAAGAGGTTCGCATGGGAACAGAGTGCGGTATTGGTGTGAAGAACTACACCGATGTTAAAGCTGGCGATATCATCGAAGTATTTGAGCGCACTGAAGTGGCTCGAACACTTTAATGTGCTCAGTGTCCGTCACAATTTCACCGCTAACCATAGGGCAGTAGACGCACGTGCCGAATGATTATCCACGCAGTCATCGCGTGGCGGACTACATACAGCGTGAGCTATCGGGGTTGATCCGTTCAGAATTGAAGGATCCGCGAGTCTCCCCGATGCTGACGATTGCATCGGTTGAGGTCTCCCGTGACCTGTCTCTTGCGAAGGTTTATTTCTCTTTGTTCGATCCTTCCGAACAGCACGAGACCAAAGACGCTTTGGGTCGTGCGGCGGGTTTTCTGCGACGCCAGTTAGCTCGTCAGATGAATACCCGTTCGGTACCGCAACTGCGTTTTTACTATGACGACTCTGCAGAAAAGGGAGCGCACATGTCAGCGCTTATTGCAGATGCGGTCTCAACCAATACGACAACCGCTGACGATGAAGATGCGGAATCCGATCAGTCCGATGAGCCTAAACGTTCAGGACCAGACGCGTAACTCTTGGCCAGACGTAAAAGGGGCCGCCCCGTTCACGGAATTCTGCTACTAGATAAGCCCTCTGGTGGAAGTTCTAATCACGCATTACAGCGAGTCAAGCGTCTATACGATGCAATGAAAGCTGGGCATACCGGCAGTCTAGATCCATTGGCTACCGGCATGCTGCCCATCTGTTTTGGTGAGGCGACAAAGCTGAGCGCGTTTTTGCTCGACGCTGATAAAGGTTACGAGACGACGTTACAGTTGGGTGTCACGACCAATTCAGCGGATGCTGACGGTGAGGTCGTGCAGGAACGACCTGTGCCGGAAGATCTGACTGAAGAGCAATTTGTGGCAATTTGCTCACGGTTTTCGGGTCCTCAAAAGCAGATACCTCCCATGGTCTCGGCTATCAAGATTGATGGTCAGCGACTGTATAAACTCGCGCGGGAAGGGAAAGAGGTGCCTCGTGAGCCTCGTGATGTGACCGTTTTTGATCTCAAAGTGCTTGAATTCACCGGCTCAACGGCCCGGCTTTCAGTTAAATGCTCAAAAGGCACGTATATCCGCTCGCTTGTGACCGATATTGGCGAGGCAGTCGGATGTGGGGCCCATGTGAAAGAGCTTCGCCGCACATATGTGTCCCCATTTGAGCGGCATTCCATGGTCTCAATAGCTGAGGTTGAGTCGTTGGCAGCCAATTCCATAGCTGAAATCGACGGCTTGTTGCTGCCAATGGATGCCGGTCTAAAGCACCTACCTGCAGTGGAGGTATCACAGCTGGAATCAGCCATATTCAAAAGTGGGCAGGCCTTGGCTTGTCGTGCCTTAGAAGGTGCCGAATCGACGGTTCAGGATCCGTGTCGGGTTTATGACGAAACGGGGCATTTGCTGGGTCTTGGGCAGCTATCTGATTCTGGAGAACAAGTCGCACCTAAGCGTGTGCTACAAGTGGGCTGAGCTGGTACAATGCGGGGTTATCCGGGGCCGAGGCCTTAGGATTTAACATCCATTATGTATTAATCATCTAATCCAGTATTTCGGAGTATTACTTTTAATGTCTTGCTTAAGCGTCGAACGAAAGGCGGAAATCGTCAAAGAACACCAAACAGACTCTACAGACACGGGGTCACCAGAAGTACAAGTTGCATTGTTGTCTGCGAGAATTTCACATCTGACAGAACACTTCAAAGAACATAAGCACGATCACCACTCACGCCGTGGTCTGCTACGTATGGTTAATCAGCGACGTAAGTTGCTTGACTACCTGCACAGAAAAGATGCCACCCGCTATCAGAACCTGATTAAGCGCCTGGGTCTGCGCCGCTAAAGCGCGCGACAAACTTCATCGAAGCTTCGCAAAATTTTCAGGAATCCTCTGTGACCATACATTCAAAGACTTTTCAGTTTGGCAGCGAAACTGTCACTCTGCAGACTGGCGAAATCGCCAGACAAGCAAGCTGCGCTATCGTAGCTAGCATGGGCGACACAGTCGTTCTGGTTACCGCGGTTGGCCAAAAACAAGCCAAACCGGGTCAGAACTTCTTTCCGTTGACCATCAACTATCAGGAAAAAACCTACGCAGCCGGAAAGATCCCTGGCGGTTTCTTCAAGCGCGAAGGACGTCCTGCGGAATCAGAAACCCTGATTTCCCGTCTCATCGATCGACCACTGCGTCCACTGTTCCCTAAGGGCTTCATGAATGAAGTTCAAGTCATCGCGACTGTTATGTCGCTTGATCCGGAAATCAGTGCAGATATCCCTGCGCTCATCGGTGCCTCTGCAGCATTAGCTTGCTCAGGAATGCCTTTCGCAGGTCCTATCGGTGCTGCCAAGGTTGGCTACATTGATGGTGAATACGTATTGAATCCGTCTGTTTCTCAAATGGAAACATCTCAGTTGGACCTGGTGGTTGCAGGTACTGATGAAGCGGTTCTGATGGTTGAATCGGAAGCCGATCAGCTGTCTGAAGAAACCATGCTTGATGCAGTTATGTTCGGTCATGAGCAGTTGCAAACTGCCATTTCCGCGATCAACGCATTGGCCG
>CAZCKD010000244.1:0-5095 GCA_964498925.1 uncultured Granulosicoccaceae bacterium | reverse complement strand
ACCTCATCGTTCGCTTCGGTGCCTGCATCATAACCATTAGCATTCCAGCTTCTTGTTGGAGCATCATTCGGCCCCGGCAAAGGTACTGAATTCAGACCGACGAAGCCATCATTGGTGGGCAATAACATGCCTGCTACAGATAAACGAGAGTTACCTTCGTTTCCTGAATCAGAAATGGTGAGTGTCGCTGTGGCACCCGGAGCGAGAAGACCCTCGCCTGTGGCAACAGATGCGCCGACGCTCTCAAGCAGAGCCGCCAACGGGCCTACATTTCCGCCTTCGGCCATTGTTTGAAGTTCTGTTGAAGCCTCTGTGCCCGCTTGAAACAGCGCTACATCAGCCGAGTGAGCACCTGCTATCAATGGCGTAAAGTAAATGCCGCTAGTTAAGTTAGTGATAGTTACTTCGTAATCGGCAGCGTTGGCGCTCGAAACAGCTCCAAACAGGGCGGCAGCAACCGCAGCGCTAGTAATGGCGTACTTCTTCATAAACAAGTCCTATGTCAGTGATCGATGAATTTTCAATAGAGAAAATGTGTTCTCGCATCCTCTGATAGTGAGATCCGTTTATAGTTGTCACGAAAGTATCCCGATTTACGGACATTTTCGTTATGGTCAAATAACCCCCATGGGACGGCCCCTCTACGGCATTCAGCAAGTGGTCATTGGCAACGAATGATCGGCATTAATAGACAGGCTTTGAGAATGCAGGATTTAACATGACAGACGTAACAACCGGCCGTTGTTTTTGTAAGAAAATCCGTTTTGAAATTACACATCCAATACAAGCCTGTGTGAATTGCCATTGCGAAAGCTGTCGTCGTCAGTGCTCGGCTCCAATGACAACATACGTGGGGGTACAAGATGCGCAGTGGCGATGGCTAGGTGATGCACCAAAAATCTTTAACTCATCGCCAGGCGTCACGCGTACGTTCTGCGACACCTGCGGCACGCCGCTCTCATTCCGATCGGACCGAATGTCCGATGTCATGCATTTTTATCTTGCCGCACTCGACGATCCGGAATTGTTCCAACCGGACTTGCACGTCGCCATCGAGGAGAAACTGGACTGGCTTGCTATTGATGAATCTTTACCGGGCAAGATAGGACCGGATTACACCAAGGACTAACTTACCAACTCTTCATCAGCCACTATCTGCCAACCTGACTGGCGATACGCATCCACCATTTCATCGCGAACGTTATGGTGGCCTGCAGATTTGAAAGTGGCACTACTGGTGCGGCCCACCCTCTTACCAAAATCGGGACGGCAACTCCATAGGGACTCATCACCCGGTGGATGCGGCGGTACGTAGGTACCCACGCCAGCATGCTTCCAAGCCATGCAACTTAAATGGATATCTTCTCCGTTCTCCCACGACAAAGGTTGTTCCTGCCACATGTATTTCAAATGTTCTTTCTTGAAAAACCAGGCATGGCCCACCAAGTCAACTCTTGTTGGTTCATCAAGATGATGCCCGTTCCAACCCACTTTATTTTTTGATGAGTAACCACCTTCCACAGGGAGTAGAACACCCGATCCGCCCAATATGCCGTCTAAGCCTGTTGCATAGGTATCAAGACAGTTATTTATCCAATTGGGTTGAGGCAGGATGTCATCATCAAACATACAGATGTAGGGTGTTCTCACCAGATTGGCGATGGCAAAGCGTCCCCAGAACTTCCAGTTTGAATTCGACACAATGACACGATCAACTATTGCCGAGACATCTTTCAACGGGACATCGCTGTCATTACACCAAACCCAAATCTCAGTCGGCGGCGTGGATTGTTGGCGAAGGGCTTCTACTTGTGCTGATAGATATTCACCCCGCTTATACACCGTCAGTATTGCAGTGATACCTTCGTCCCGCGCATCACCGATATCGGTTCCTGATTGTTCAAAAGCAAACACCGGAGCCTGATCGTTGTTTTGTTTCAGTAACGCTGGAAGACGGACAGTCCATAACGATCGAATGCGCGTATTCCACCACCAGCGAATGCCTTCAAGTGGCGTTCGTTTAGCTCGGCCCGCCGGGCTCATGTTTTTTTTATCTGTCATTGACTTGCCACTGAGTCGGTAGCTTTACGGAGTTTTTTACGAAAAAGGCTTAGTCGACTGTCTTTTGCATAGCGACCTTTTTCAGCGTGACGAATGCGAAATAGGTTCTCTATATTGACTGCCTCACCTTCCGAATCAATCAACCTGCGAAACACCGTGTCTTCATACGTTTTTCTCCATCGCTCAGAAGGTGTTTGATACAAATTGATCGTTTGACAATAGCCTACAGCGCGGGCGACATCTCCATGAACAATCTGAAACGCACCCTTGGCTTTACTGATTTTATTAAATTGAAAAAGCGTAGGATCAACATCGATGGTGCCATGCTCCTCAGGCGTCTGATTCAACATGGCATGATCGGGTGGTAGTAAGTCAGTGACACCCTCATGATCAGGAAAAATCATACGTACCTGTTTATCTTTCACAGCAGCGGCCACAGAGTCCAAACAACCCTTGTGGAAAATAAGATCACAATCTGCAAACCAGATCCAATCAGCGGTACTGGACAGAGCCGCTTTATTACGCCCGATTGCCCGTCGAAACAATTCAGCCTTGGGCAACACTTGCCAATCCCAGGTGACGTTCGGCACATCAATACGGTCAAACTGCTTAATGAGTTCGCGCATACCGGTGTCTTCCTCGGCATGGAACAGGGTATAAGTCAGTTCACAGTCTTCAGGAGGGTAATTGACAATCGAGCTGAGTTGAAACAACGACAAATGCGCGTAGTTCCAGCAGTGGCTCACGACTTGTAGTTTCACCGGTGCCTTAGCAATGGCAAGCTTGGTCTCATCCGGCGCGATCGGTGTAAACCAGGACAACGGCAGTACCGTTCCCACAATGCGGTTATAAAACTGATTGGACAACCATAGGCTTATGTCAGCACTCATGCGTCCAGTGCCTTGAGAACCCGCTTTCTGAACACATTGATTTCTTTTGCAGCCTGCTTATCACCATTAGCCTCAGCCACAAGCTCTCCCTGATCAAATGCCGCCTTCGCCTCTGGCAGTTGATTATCCCCTGCCAGGGAACGTCCCAACATTTTCCAAGCCGCCGAATAATCCGGTTTTATCTCAACAGCCTTTTGCAGATGCTCAATAGCCTGTTCAAACTTATCTTCGTTAAAGTAGGCATTGCCCAATGTGTAGCGCAGCATTTCACTATCTTGCCCACGCGCTAACATGGCTTCGAAGCTATCTATTTGACTCATGAAATATCACCTATCGGCTCTTATGCAGATTGGCGAGCAACCAACCTGGCTTCAGCCTTTCCGTCTTGATCGGGATCCGGCTCGTGATATTGAAGTATATGTAGCTCTTTGAACAAGCTCAACAGTTCATTCCTGCCCAGCATAAAGTCTGTATTGTTCAAGCCGTGCGTGAATGTCTGATAGAACAAGACCCCATCAGGCTTTAATGCTTCTGAAATTGCCGGGCATAGCCCTCTATCGAGAAAACGCGTTACGACGATGACATCGAAACTGGCAGCCGCTGGTGGATATAAACTGACATCGCGAACCTCAGCTTCTTCAAAGGAGAACGGCTTGCGGTTTTTGATTTCATCGATGACAACTGAACTGATATCCCACGCGCTGACGGCGAAGCCGCGATCAGCCAACCACTGCCCATTGGCAGCACGTCCACAAGCAAGATCCAGCGCAGACAGGTTTTCCCCTTGAGGTAGCCAGCGCTCGGACTGACTCAAGACCTGCGCAGCAGAGGGCAAGGGCTTTCCGGAGAAAGCGTATCGAGAGTTCCACTTACTGGGGATGTCGGATGTCACGCGAGTCTTATTTACTGTCGCCAGAAGGCAGGGGTAAACAGTATTAACAAAGTAAATATTTCCAAACGGCCGAACAACATGGCCAAACTAAGTACGGATAAGGAAAAATCTCCCAAGCTGGAATAGTTAGCGGCAACAACCCCCAGACCCGGACCCAGATTATTCAAACACGCTACAACGGCGGAAAAAGCACTTTCCTGATCAAGACCTGCGGCCATGAGCAGCAGCAACATAATGGACAGAAGTACCAGGTAGGATGCAAAGAAGCCCCAGACCACATCGATCATGCGATTGGACATTGCTTGTTTACCCACCTTAACCATAATGGTTGCATGCGGATGAAGAAGCCTGCGTATCTCGCGTTGCATTTGTTTAAACAACAAGATGATTCGTATGACTTTCATGCCACCACCTGTTGAGCCAGTGCAGCCCCCGGCGAAACTGGCGAACAATAGCAATATGGGTAGAAAACCCGGCCAGTTAAAATATTCTTCCGAGGTAAACCCCGTGGTGGTTCCGATCGACACAACATGGAAAAGCCCGTTAACCAGGGAGTCGTCCCAGCTAGAGGTATCACTTAAAAACAGATACAAGCTTGTGATGACCGTAAGGACAAAAGCAATTCCGATATAAACGCGAAATTCTTCGTCGCGCCAATAGTGAAGTAAATTGATTTGGCGCGCCGCGGTAAAATGCAGCGCGAAGTTAACACCGGAGATCAGCATAAAAACAACTGCGATCATTTCTATCAGCGTGCTATCGAAATAACCGATACTGTTGTCATGTGTTGAAAAGCCACCGATAGCTACGGTGGAAAAACTGTGCCCCACTGCATCGAACAAACTCATTCCTGCGCCCCAGTAGGCAAGCGCACAGGCAATCGTCAAACCTAAATAGATGTACCAGAGAGCCTTAGCTGTACCGGCAATTCTTGGTGTTAATTTATCTTTACTAATGCCAGGCGTTTCAGCACGGAAAAGTTGCTGCCCCCCGATACCCAACATGGGCAACACGGCTATGGCGAGCACGATGATTCCCATGCCACCTAGCCATTGCATTTGCTGACGGTAAAATAAAATTGATCGTGGCAGTAAATCCAACCCGACGATGATGGTTGCACCCGTCGTCGTCAAGCCAGACATCGATTCAAAAATAGCACCTGCGACTGACATGTCCAGCGGCGTATACAAATAAAACGGCAAACTACCGAATATTCCCAGTACCGCCCAAAACAACACAACAACCAGAAAAC
>CAZCKD010000243.1:1966-5104 GCA_964498925.1 uncultured Granulosicoccaceae bacterium | reverse complement strand
GATGAGTATTTTCGCTACTTTGTTTTGCGCAACCAAAGCACCCTCTCAGAGACAGATTTGGCGTCAAGACTGGGAATTAGCCGCAAAGCACTGTGGGAACGCCGTCAGAAGATGAATCTCAGTAGAAACCCAAATGACGATATTTAATCGGTTCCTACTAATTTTGTGATTTTTTTAGTTCAATAAAATCAACAAGATAAAATCTTTAATCAGGGCAGCTTGAATGTTTTAGGCGTATCGGTAAACTTCACCCATCAATAGGTAACCCGCAATCACCGTATGTCGACAGATCGAATTTACCCTGTTCCTGCCGAACTAGCAGAGTCAGCACACATCAATGCCGAGCGCTACAAGGAGATGTACGAACGTTCGATAGAAGACTCCGATGGCTTCTGGGCGGAAAAAGCCGAAGAATTCATCGACTGGTTTAAGCCTTGGGACCAAGTCCAAGACTGGGACTTCCACAAAGGCGACATCAGTTGGTACACCGGCGCAAAGCTCAACGTTGCTTATAACTGTCTGGATAGACATCTGGAAACCCGCCCGGATCAAACAGCGATTATCTGGGAAGGTGACGACCCGGAAGAATCAAAACACATCACTTATCGCGAACTGCACGATGAAGTGTGCCGTTTTTCAAATGCGCTGAAAGGGCTAGGTGTCAAAAAAGGCGATCGCGTCTGCATCTACATGCCGATGATTCCGGAAGCTGCTGTTGCCATGCTCTCATGCGCGCGCATCGGCGCTGTTCACTCTATCGTGTTCGGTGGCTTTTCCCCGGACGCATTGAAAGATCGTATTAACGATTCAGAATGCTCAATCGTTATCACTGCTGATCAAGGACTACGAGGTGGGCGTAAAGTACCTCTTAAAGCCAATGCCGATATTGCCTGTGAAAAAACAGATTGCGTTAAGCGCATGGTCGTTGTTCAGCGTGGCGGTGAAGAGGTGGAATGGAAAGACGGTCGTGACCTTTGGTACCACGAGCTGATCTCCGGTGCATCAAACGATTGCCCTGCCGTTGAAATGGATGCGGAAGATCCATTGTTTATTCTTTACACATCAGGATCAACAGGTACGCCCAAAGGTGTATTACACACCAGCGGTGGCTATATCGTCTATGCATCAATGACGCATAAATACGTGTTCGATTACAAGGATGGTGACATCTACTGGTGTACTGCTGATGTCGGTTGGGTAACAGGCCATTCGTATATCGTTTATGGCCCGCTGGCAAACGGTGCTACCACGTTAATGTTTGAAGGCATCCCAACCTATCCTAGCGTTAGTCGTTTTTGGGAAGTTATCGAAAAGCATAAAGTTAATACCTTCTACACAGCGCCAACGGCAATTCGCGCATTGATGTCTCAAGGCGATGAAGCTGTGACATCTGTGGACAGAAGCTCCTTAAGACTACTGGGAAGTGTTGGTGAGCCAATCAATCCTGAAGCGTGGGAGTGGTATTCAAAAGTCGTCGGTGACTCAAAATGCCCTATCGTAGATACATGGTGGCAAACCGAAACAGGTGGCATTCTTATCACACCATTGCCTGGTGCAACCGACCTTAAGCCGGGTTCTGCAACACAACCGTTCTTTGGTGTTGCTCCTGAGCTTGTCGACGAACAAGGCAACATTCTCGAAGGTGAAGCCTCGGGCAATCTGGTCATCACTCGTCCTTGGCCAGGCATGATGAGATCGGTTTACGGGAACCATCAGCGCTTCAAGGAAACCTACTTTGCAACCTACCCCGGTTACTACTTCACCGGTGACGGTGCGAGACGTGACGCGGATGGTTACTACTGGATTACCGGCCGAGTCGATGATGTTCTCAATGTATCAGGCCATCGCCTGGGTACTGCTGAAATCGAAAGTGCGCTGGTTCTACATGAATCTGTCGCTGAGGCCGCTGTCGTTGGCTATCCACACGATATCAAGGGTCAAGGCATCTACGCCTACATCACGCTGATGAACGGCGTTGAAGCAACCGATGAGTTGAAGGCAGAGCTTGTCAAACACGTTCGAGCTGAAATTGGCCCGATCGCAACACCTGATCTCATGCAATGGGCTCCGGGTCTGCCGAAAACACGTTCTGGAAAAATCATGCGGCGTATTCTTCGCAAGATCGCTGAAAACGATGTGGGTAGCTTGGGCGACACATCCACGCTTGCGGATCCAAGCGTGGTAGACGGACTGGTAGAAAACAGAGAGAACACGTAGTCACACTGAAGCTCCAACGCAGGAGCTTTGTGGACCTACGATCAAAACTGATGCAGCAACTTATGAGAGTAAGTTGCTGCATTGACCAACGACATTTCTAAAGCAGATCAATAACCTGCTGTAACAACTCAGCGTCGTCCCATTCTCGCGGACCCAACGCTTCTAGAACCACCTTACCCGTTTGGTCTATGACGATCGTCGTAGGCAGCGCTCTAACCGACCAGTTCGGTAAAGTATCCAGACCGCCTAGCACCGTCGTAAAATCGATAGGCACACGACCTAAAAAAGATTCAACATCAAATCGGTCTTCGCCGGCATTGATTGCCAACATGCCAATTCCTTCCGGCTCAAGCTTGCTCCAGGCACGATTCATAGACGGCAACTCCTCGATACACGGTGGACACCAGGTTGCCCAGAAGTTGACCACCCAAACCTTTCCCGCCAATGCCTCTTTATCCCAGGTGGCATCATCGATTCCCGGCAGACTGAATTCAGGCAGTTCTCGGTCGATGCTGGTCATTGACCCCATCGCATAAGCTTTCCCAGCCACGGTTAGGCTCAGTATCACCAAACAAACAACCACCCATTTACTGGCCAGTGTCACTCTCGTCCCACCCATATTTCCATCTCCCGCGTCGTTGAATACAAATATTTTAGTACTGAATAGATCCGGATCCCATCAGCCCACTCCCTGTGACCGTATAATGGGGCGTGAGTGCGAAAAAAACAGTCAGTGATGATGATATGGCCCTATTTCGAGAGGCCGTTGGCGATGTTCGATCTGTTGATAATGATCGCGTTGAAATCGAAAACCGCAGCACTGCACCAATCAGACGTACTAGCGAAGAAGACGACCGATCGGTTATGGACTCTTTGCTGGATAACCTGAGCGAAGCTGATTTACTGGAAACCGGCGAACAT
>CAZCKD010000243.1:0-1866 GCA_964498925.1 uncultured Granulosicoccaceae bacterium | reverse complement strand
GGCGCCGTATACGTATTGCTCAAGCGACTTGCCGTATGATCATCATCGATTCTCTGCTTGAGAAACGAGCAGCAGAAAATAATCCTATCGGGGTCGGTATCGTCGGCGCAGGTGCAATGGCACGTGGAGTTGCCCTGCAGCTAATAAAGTACTGTCAAGGTTTCCATCTAGCAGCTGTTAGCAATAGACATATTGATCGAGCTCGCGAGCTCTACCAAAAGGCGGGAATCGACGATACCTGCCAACCATCCACACAATCAGAATTTGATAATTGTATAGCCGAACATAAATACATCGTCACAGACGACCCAAGCCTCTTGTGCCGCTCTACCCAGATAGACGTTATCGTTGAAATAACCGGTGCGGTTGAATTTGGCGCTAAGGTGGTCATGGATGCCATCGACCACGACAAACACGTCGTACTGATGAACGCGGAACTCGACAGCACGATCGGCCCTATATTAAAAGTAAAAGCCGACGAAAAAGGTTTGATCATCACCAATGTTGATGGTGATCAACCGGGTGTGTTGATGAACCTGTATCGCTTTGTAAAAGGCATTGGTGTCAAACCTGTATTATGTGGAAATATAAAAGGCCTTCAGGATCCGTATAGAACGCCGAAAACTCAACAGTCGTTCGCGGATCGATGGAAACAAAGCGCGCCGATGGTGACCTCATTTGCAGACGGCACCAAAATATCATTTGAGCAGGCCCTTGTTGCCAATGCCACCGGAATGAAAGTAGCTGAGCGTGGAATGACAGGCCCCTCGGTTGCTAACGGCGAACATATCGATAACGCTGCCGATTGGTTTCCTTACGATTTGACTAAACAGGAAACCGGCATTGTTGACTATGTGGTCGGTGCCTCGCCCGGCCCCGGTGTTTTTGTTCTTGGCACACACGATGATCCCCAGCAACAGCATTTTCTTGATTTATACAAACTGGGAAAGGGCCCTGTATACAGTTTTTATACGCCTTATCATTTGTGTCACTTTGAAGTTCAAAATACCATTGCGCGCGCAGTACTGCTCGAGGATGCCACGATTGCGCCAGAGCACGGTCCCTGCGTAGACGTGATAGCCATTGCAAAAAAAGACTTAAAAGCAGGTGAAGTGATCGACGGCATTGGCCACTTTATGACGTATGGCCAGTGTGAAAATGCCGATGTAGTTTTCAAAGAGCAACTACTGCCCATGGGCTTAGCGCAAGGATGCACCCTTTTGAACGATATCCCTAAGGATCAAGCGCTGTTGATGAGCGATGTATTAATACCGGAACATCGACTGTCGGATGCGCTTAGACTCGAACAAAACGAGTATTTCTTCAGTGGAGATTCGACGTTATGAAAGCGGTCATTCTTGCCGGCGGCCTAGGCACAAGAATAAGCGAAGAAACCAGCATACGACCCAAACCTATGGTCGAGATCGGGGATATGCCGATCATCTGGCATATCATGAAAAGCTATGAGCATTACGGCATCACAGAATTCGTTGTGTTGTGTGGCTATAAAGGTCACATCATCAAAGAGTTTTTCGCCAACTACGCCATTCGAAAATCGTCGATAGAAGTTGATTTAGGTAGCGGTCAAATCAACTTGCTGAATCCGGATAGGGAAAACTGGAACATCAAACTGATTGATACTGGCGAAAACACCATGACCGGCGGCAGGATAAAACGCGCTGCAGAATATCTGGATGACACCTTTCTGCTCACTTATGGTGATGGCGTCAGTAACGTTAATTTAACCGAGCTCCTCAATACTCATCGTTCAGATAATTCACTGGTTACCCTGACAGCGGTACAACCGCCAGGCCGTTTTGGTGCATTGGCTCTAGGTGATGCTCAAACGCGCGTCAAAGAGTTTCA
>CAZCKD010000242.1:0-5144 GCA_964498925.1 uncultured Granulosicoccaceae bacterium | reverse complement strand
GGAACTGTAAGGAAGTTCACTGTTCGTCCTCCGCTGTCACACTAAAAACCCGGGCAATCACATCACCGAAGCGTTTCTCGTTCCTGATGGTGCATTCTGCGGGCCAATCCGCTGGAAATACCTGAGAGGTCGGGGATTCCATATAGATTAGCGCACCCGGCTTTACATGGCCTGCCAGGAGGCTTTGTAGAATTTCCCATTGAAGCTCCTCGCCAAACGGCGGATCAACGAAAACCACGTCAAATTGCCGCTGGTTTGTGGATAAAAATTCTTGTGCTGAACTACAGAGAACCGACGCGTCATGCTGCAAGAGCTGTAAAGATTCGCAAATGTTGCGATGGGCTTGCCTGTGGGGTTCGACAAAGGTCACCGACGAGGCATATCGCGAGAGGGCTTCGATGCCCAAGGCACCGGTACCGGCAAACAAATCAAGGCAATCACTGCCGGCAATAGAGCCCTGCAGCCAGTTAAAGAGTGTTTCTCGCACTCTATCGCCTGTGGGGCGCAAACCGGGTACATCTGCAACTGGTAATTTGCGACCGCGCCACTGACCCGCCACGATTCGTACTTGTCCCGTAGACTTACTCTGTCGCGGCATTCGAGTACGTTTTGAAGTTGGCGGCACGATGTTAGGATGGAGTCCTCAGACGATGGCCTCATAATAGCGATATGGCGCGGCCATGTCGCTGAACTAAACGACTTTCATAGACACGAGATATTCGCGAAAAGGTTAATGGGCATATTCAGTTTCCTAAAACGGCAAAAAACTCAGCGAGAAGCCGAGCCTGAAGCTGCCGCCCCGCTCAAAAAGAAGCTCACACGCACCCGATCGCGATTTCGCGATAATTTGCTCGATTTCATGCTGGGCAACAAGCCCATCGACGCAGACTTACTCGAGGAGCTGGAATCCCAACTCATCATGGCTGATGTCGGTATTGATGCCACAGGCCGGGTCATGAAATCGCTCAATCAGCAGGTGAGTCGATCTGAAGTCGGAAACTCAGAAGCCTTGAGAAGTGCCCTGCAAGAAGAACTGACCGCCTTACTGATGCCCGTTGAACAACCGCTGGAAATACCCGATAGCGATGAGCCGTTCGTTATTCTCGTTGTTGGTGTCAACGGATCCGGCAAAACAACCACCATCGGCAAATTGGCTAAGCAGCTACAGGACGGAGGTAAAAGCGTCATGCTGGCCGCCGGTGATACCTTTCGCGCAGCAGCAGTAGAGCAATTGCAGACTTGGGGAGAACGCAATGCTGTCCCTGTCATCGCCCAGGGTACCGGTGCAGATTCAGCTTCGGTCATTTTTGACGCCGTGCAATCAGCCAAAGCCCGGGGAGTTGACGTACTGATTGCCGATACAGCCGGACGCCTGCACACGCAAAGCAATTTGATGGATGAGCTTCAGAAGGTTAAGCGTGTCATGGGCAAGGTGGACCCCTCTGCTCCACACGAGACCCTGATTGTGCTCGACGGCGGCACCGGCCAGAATGCCATGAATCAGGCGAAACAATTCCATGAAGCTATGCAACTGACGGGCATGGTTGTGACTAAGCTGGATGGCACAGCAAAAGGCGGCGTTATCTTCGCGATTGCCGAACAACTGGGCTTGCCGATTCGCTTCATCGGTGTCGGAGAGAAAGTCGAAGATCTTGAGGTTTTCGAGGCCAAACGGTATGTCGATGCCTTGGTGGCAGGTTCGTGATTACGTTTGAACATATCAATCTAGAGTACCAAGCCGACCGCTTTGCCTTGCGTGATGTGTCCTTCTCACTGGAACCCGGATCATTTACCTATTTGACCGGACACTCTGGAGCCGGCAAGAGCTCCCTGTTAAAACTGATTGCCCGTTTGGAGTACCCCTCTAGCGGAGAAATTCTTATCGGCAATATCCCCTATAGCAGGATGAAGCGACGGCAAGAACCTGCGCTTCGACGACAGATGGGTATCATTTTTCAAGACAACCAATTACTGCACGATCGCAACGTGTTTGACAATGTGGCCTTCCCACTCATCATCGGTGGTTACAAATTCTCCGATATCCAAACACGAGTTAATGCCGCATTGCGTAAAGTCGGACTAGCTCATAAGGCCGCTGATGATCCCCGTGGTTTATCCGGCGGCGAGCAACAACGGGTTGGCATAGCCCGCGCCGTTGTGGCGCGACCAAAAATTCTTCTTGCCGATGAGCCAACGGGCAATCTGGATGCTCAGATGAGCGCCGAGATTATGCAACTCCTGATGCAGTTCAACGCCTCTGGTGTCACCGTGCTTCTGGCTACACACGACGAAGGTTTACTCAATACGTTTAAATTTCCACGTTTGGAGCTCCAGCAGGGTCAATTGCAACAAGCACCGGGTAATCAAAATTTTCAGCGTGAGTTGAATTCGAATCAGCCGGTTGAAACACCATCAAATGGCGGCCGGCGTTTGATGAGAGACAGAGCTCACTAAGTAATTCGCATGAATCTGGAGTTAAGCAATGTCTAATCAAGATTCTCAAACTGCCGAAAGCGGGTCACGCAGTCGGGCGTACGGATCGCGTTGGATGTACACGCGAAGAGGTTACGCACTCACGCAAAGCTTAAGGCAATTTAAGCGATACAAAATAGCCAGCCTGATTACTCTGTTTGTTCTGGGCATCACCCTCGCCTTGCCCATTATCCTTCTGTTCGCCAGCCATGCGCTCCAACAGCTAGGCGTCAGAAATCTCGAAGGAGAAAGCGTCACTGCCTACTTGTCATCTGAGCTAACCGATTTACAAGGGGCAAGTCTTGCGCAACAGTGGTTGGGACGACCCGGAATTCGTTCTACCACCTACATTTCCAAAGTCGAAGCGCTCGAAATTTTTCGCCAAAACAGTGATATCGGTAGTGCAGTGGATGTACTCGGTGGTAACCCTCTGCCCGGCGCCATTATGATTTTTCCGGACAGCAACACCCTGAGTTCTTCCCGTATCGATGTCATGGTGGCAGAGCTTCAAAAGCTTGACTCAGTCTCCCGTGTGCAGGTCGATCTACGATGGGTCAAGAGGCTACAAGCCATGGTCTCCCTGATTAAGCTTGTCGGGGCAATGCTTGCAGGCTTCTTAACCCTGACAGCGCTTTTGGTCATCGGCAATACGATTCGTCTGGAGCTTTTGAGGCGACGCAGCGAGATGGAGGTGGCCAACCTACTTGGCGCTAACCGCAGTTTCATGAATCGCCCCATTTTGTACACGGGTGCTCTCTACGGTTTCTTAGGTGGCCTTGTCGCGAGTGTTATGGCACTCATTGCATTCCATGCTGTGCGCCAGCCGGCACACGAGCTAACTGCCCTCTACGAGAGCTCATTCCAACTAATAATGCCAACTGCGTCACAAATTTTAGTGGTGCTCGCTGTATCTACAGTGCTCGGTTTGGCCGGGGCTACTAGCAGCCTTTATCGCTCGTCACAACAGTTAACATCTGGTATGAAAAACCACTAATAACACACTATGTCATTGTTATTTATAGCCTTATTCCATTTTCTCAGCTAACATTTCTCCTAATAAAACGCTAAAAATGGCAGGAACTTTGCCGATTATTAGCACTCTCATGTGGTGAGTGCTAAAATACTGCTGTCCCGACAGTAGTTGGAGAAACATTATGAGTAACACCCTGACAGCTAATACGAATTCAATGCCTATTCCCGTCATTACAGATGACCTGAATAGCTACCTGGCCAAGATCGCCAACATCGACCTACTTTCGGTCGAAGAAGAGCAGAATCTGGCTCGCCGCCTACGCGATAGCGAAGATCTCGATGCTGCGCGACAGCTGGTTATGTCACAGCTACGTTTTGTAGTGCATATCGCTCGCACCTACAAAGGCTATGGCTTGCCTATGTCCGACCTGGTTCAGGAAGGCAACATTGGCCTTATGAAAGCCGTTAAACGCTTCGATCCAGATGTTGGTGTCAGACTGATTTCCTTCGCCGTCCACTGGATTCGCGCAGAGATACACGAATTCGTCATCAAGAACTGGCGTATCGTGAAGGTCGCTACTACCAAGGCCCAACGCAAATTGTTCTTCAAATTGCGTAGTGCTAAGAAGCAACTCAACTGGTTCAGCCAGGATGAAGTTGATGCCGTAGCAGAAGACCTCGGTGTTGATGCAAAAGTCGTTGTTGAGATGGAATCTCGCATGCACGGGCACGATAGCGCCTTCGATGCACCCGCAGGTGCAAATGAGGACCGCGCGAGCTTGTCACCGTCGGAATCGTTATTCCAGGAGCAAGACGATCCGTCAACGATTTTGGAACGAGAAGATGGCAGAAATAACTCTCATCAGGGGTTAGCTGCCGGATTCGAGATCCTTGACGATCGAAGCCGTGCCATATTGCAACGTCGATGGCTCGAAGAAGAGAAATCGACTCTGCACGAGTTAGCTGATGAATACGGCGTCTCTGCCGAACGAATCAGACAGATCGAGAAGGCCGCTATGCAGAAGATCAAGACGCATCTTATGGCAGCCTGATAAATCAGCCAGTATCAACACTGATACGCAAAAAGCCATCTCTAACGCAGGTTAGGATGGCTTTTTTTTTGCATTTCCTTTGTGGATTGCACGGTGAATCCGTGCCTGCAGACACGAGCATGCAAAATGAATCAACTTCAAACCAAGGCACTGGCAGTGATTGTGCTCTTCCTGGTGACATCCCAACCCGTATCAGTATTTGCGGCTACTCCAGCCTGGTGCTCTGCTAATGATTTGTCTGAAGCTCAGCTAGATGCGTGTGACGATCCGTCTGTATCGCAAGCTGACCAGATGGTGACTCAGTTGTATCGCGCCGTTTTAGCACTGCGAGGCATCAGTAATCGGACTGGCATTCGTCCAGCACAGATTATTTCGGACCAGCGGGAATGGGTGGAAAATCTAGGTCAGCTAAGCGATGCGGAAGATATTAGGGAAGCTTATACAAACCGTATTCAAGCTTTAACCAATGTATTAAAACTAAACTAACGACAGCACTGAATTTAATCCCCAAGTGCTACTCTGATTGTTGCAAGCCCATTAATGGGCCGATGCCAACTTACACATTGGATCAGAGTAAATGAACGTTAATGACGACTTCTCAAAACGTGTCGTAATGCATGGCGATTCCATCGACTGGGAATCCTCACC
>CAZCKD010000241.1:0-5200 GCA_964498925.1 uncultured Granulosicoccaceae bacterium | reverse complement strand
TCTACTGAAAGCAGGAACAGATATACGAACACTACAAGAATTAATGGGTCATAACGATGTTAAGACGACTCAAATCTATACCCATATAGCGGGTCACCACTATGCAGGTACCATCAGTCCTTTGGAAGCATTGCAATAAATTATCTGCAATTATGCAAAGAATATGAATCAAGCTTCCCAACACTATCTACCGCGCTCTGAGACAATCTTCGCTACAAGTGCATCGATAAGTTCTCCACCTCGATGCTTGTCTGTCAGCTGAGCCCCTTGCATACCAAATGTAATGGCAGCCTCGATATTCTCAGCCATGTCATCAACAAACACGCACGACTCAGGCGCTAGCGAAAACGAATCGCACAGGCTTTTATAAATGGCGGGGTCCGGTTTAATAAGGCCAACATCGCAGGACACCAAGACACCGGAACAAAGCTGAAAACAATCATAAGTCTTCTCCAGATGTGCCCAGGCATGACTTTGCATATTCGATAAAATATACATAGGAACACTAGCTTCTTGCGCTCGTTTCATCGCATCCATGCTGCTCGGTAACGGAAGCAACGATGTGCACAAATTGGCGTATATCTGAGCGATGCCGTCCGGGTTTAGATCAGTACGAGCCTGTGCACGAGCAATGGCTTCTTCAACGCTCATGTTGCCCTCGTCCAGTGTCAACCAGTCCGGGTTTCCTACGGTCACTGCCAGCGCGGCCTGCTGATCTTCTGGCGACTCAAAGGCACTGGCTACCAGACCATCCGGGTTCCAGTCGCAGATGACATTTCCAATATCCAGAATGAGATTGGCAAGCATGGTGTTGTTACCGCTGTGTGTGTCTCATTAGGATAGCCTAATCCGCGTCAGGCCCAGAGGACTGGGCAATTATTTATTGATTGACCCGCGTTTTCTATTGCCTAGCTTGACGGATGGCACCAATACTGTATTTAATACCAGTATATGAGCAAGCAGCCATTAAACCGAAAAACACTCGAGGACAGTGCACACCCTAAGTCGCCTACGTCTGCAGATACGCATAGCGGCTCTGATACCAGCGTTGATGCAGCTACAGCGTCTCCTGCGCCTTCTCTTGCCTACGCAGAACTGCACTGCGTATCCAATTTCAGCTTTCTACGAGGTGCCTCACGACCCGAAGAGCTGGTTGATACAGCGGTCAAGCTAGGCTATTCGGCACTGGCCATCACCGATGAATGCTCGATGGCGGGTGTTGTCCGTGCCTACGGACGTATGAAGGAACTGGCCAGTGATGCACCGGTTGCACCGGGAAAAATCACCGACAACGTCATGACACAGTCCGGCTTCAAGCTCATAATTGGCAGTGAGTTCGCATTGGATGACGGTTTTCGCATAGTGGCTCTTGTGCGCGATCTCGCCTCCTACGCTCGACTGTGTCAACTCATCACCACCGCCAGACGTGGAGCTGACAAGGGCAGTTATCACATCACGACAACCCTGCTCGAAAATGCCGGTTTGGAAGGTTGCTGTCTATTACTCATTCCACCCTACCTGCCCAATAACCGCCAGGATCTGGAACATCGGTTCTCTTGGTTCAAGAATCTGGGGCCTGATACGTTTCTAGCGTTGGAGTTGCACTATGGCAGCTACGATCAAAAACACACTCAATGGCTGTTAAGTGTTGCCGAGCGACATAATATGGCCGTCGTCGCTGCAGGTGATGTACACATGCACGAACGTAAACGGCGTGCATTGCAAGACATCGTCACCTGCATCAAACACAACTGTTCTCTAGACACTGCCGGGCGTTTGTTATTTCAAAACGGCGAGCGTTATCTACGTGATGTGCGTGCACTGTGCTCTATCTATCCGGAGCAAGCGCTACAAAACGCTTCTGATGTCGCGGCATTGTGCACATTTGATTTAAGCGAGCTCGATTACCAATACCCACGTGAGGTTGTCCCTGCAGATCTCAGCTCGTCAGAATACTTAAGGCAACTCACTATGGACGGTGCACGTTGGCGTTGGCCGGAAGGACACAACGACAATGTACGCCAACAAATTGAACACGAGCTGTCGTTAATCAACGACATGCAATACGAATCGTACTTTTTAACCGTACACGACATCGTAAGTTTTGCCCGCGGCCAGGGTATTTTGTGTCAGGGTCGGGGCTCTGCTGCCAACTCTGCTGTGTGTTTCTGTTTGGGTATTACTGAAGTCGACCCATCACGCACACGCATGTTGTTCGAACGCTTTATTTCCAAAGAACGAGACGAGCCACCGGACATAGACGTCGACTTCGAACACGAACGACGCGAAGAAGTCATTCAATATATCTACGCCAAGTATGGTCGACATCGCGCAGCTTTGGCTGCGACCGTTATTACCTATCGTAAGCGCAGCGCCATTCGCGATCTGGGAAAGGCTATCGGTTTAAGCGAAGACCAAATAGAAGCTCTGTCCAAATCATTAGCCTGGTGGGATGGCACCCACATGATTGGCGAACGCTTAGAAGAAATGGGCTTTGATCCAGAGAGCCCGTTAATCAAACGCTTTACCTGGCTCTTGCAACAGCTGTTGGGCTTTCCGCGCCATTTGTCACAACATGTCGGCGGCTTTGTCATATCCGATCGTGATTTATCCACTTTGGTGCCCGTTGAAAACGCCGCCATGCCGGACAGAACCATTATTCAATGGGACAAAGACGATCTGGAAGAACTGGGCCTATTGAAAGTGGACGTACTTGCATTAGGTATGCTTACCGCCATTGCCAAGTGCTTTGAACTGATACATCACTACCGGGGTGTACACCACACCATGGCCACCATTCCCGCTGACGACACACCCACTTATGACATGATCTGCCGTGCTGACACCATTGGCGTTTTCCAGAT
Organism: uncultured Granulosicoccaceae bacterium; assembly: GCA_964498925.1. Taxonomy (GTDB): domain Bacteria; phylum Pseudomonadota; class Gammaproteobacteria; order Granulosicoccales; family Granulosicoccaceae; genus Granulosicoccus. The sequence continues at coordinate 2,336 of CAZCKD010000241.1, read as the reverse complement.
CGAATCACGCGCACAGATGTCGATGCTACCCAGGCTCAGACCACGCAACTACTACGATCTGGTGATTGAAGTCTCTATCGTACGACCCGGCCCTATTCAGGGGGGCATGGTTAATCCCTACTTAAAAAGACGTCAAGGTATCGAGCCTGTCACCTATCCCAACAAAGATTTGGAAAACGTCCTTAAACGTACTCTGGGTGTTCCGGTGTTTCAAGAACAAGTGATGGAAATTGCCATGGTCGCTGCAGGTTTTTCAGCAGGTCAGGCCGATGAACTACGCCGATCAATGGCAGCCTGGCGTCGTGGCGGGCAAGTCACCTTGTTTCATGATCGTGTGGTTGGCGGTATGTTGGAAAAAGGCTATGAAAAAGACTTCGCCGAAGCCATCTTCAAACAGATTGAAGGTTTTGGTGAATACGGCTTCCCTGAATCTCACGCAGCCAGTTTTGCGTTGCTGGTGTATGTCTCTTGTTGGCTGAAATGTCATGAACCGGCAGCGTTTCTATGCGCCATGCTCAACAGCCAACCCTTAGGCTTTTACGACCCATCCGATTTAACCCAGGACGCAAGGCGACACGGCGTTCTGGTATTACCAGTGGATGTGAACGACAGTGCTTGGGATCACACACTCGTTAAGCCCGAAGATGTTCATACAACTACTGATATTCCGCGACCTTTAGGAATACAAGTTCAAAACACAATAAACCCACTACCACAAGGTGCGGTCAGACTCGGTTTAAGATTAGTCTCCAAACTCTCAGTCAACGGTGCCAATCGACTACTCGATGCACGGGCTAATGGCCCGTTCACCAGTGCTGCCGATCTGGTACGTCGTACAGGTATCAATCAGGGGGATCAACAAGCTCTGGCTATAGCTGGCGCTTTAGAAAATATCAGTGGTGATCGACATCAGGCGCAGTGGGACTTACTGGGTGTTGAAGCCCTACCCGAACTACTCGCCGATGCATCAGCCAACGAGCCGGCCTTGTCATTACCGGCACCGACTGATGGTGAAAACACCGTAGCCGATTACATGAGCTTAGGCTTAACCCTTAATCAACATCCTTTGTCTTTACTGCGCGAAAAGCTCAATGAAAAACGCATACTGGATTCCAGCCGCTGGGCGGAGGTCCCTCATGGTCGAATGGCACGCATCGCCGGCATCATAAAAGTACGTCAGCGCCCAGGCAGCGCTAACGGTGTTATTTTTCTAACCATTGAGGATGAGGGCGGCCCCATGAACGTCATCGTGTGGAGTAAGACTGTGGAAAAATTCAGAAAAGAAGTGCTGAGCGCACGCATGGTCTCTGTTTACGGTCTGACACAGCGCGAACAAGGTGTGGTGCACCTGGTGGCTAGAAAAATTGAGGACCTCACCTGGATGCTTGGCGAACTGAATACACAATCACGCAACTTTCATTAAGTATACCGACGCCCCCTTTCAAGAACCCTTATTAGAACTCTTACAAGTGCCCCTATGTTCCCCGCCTTTCAAGTAGGGCACGTCACCCCCTTCCAAAGAGACCGACAAAGCAGATAAACTACCCTTCTTCATCGAAAAGCCCAGACAGACCCATGACAAAGGATCTCTACCGCGAAGACAGTTACTTAAAAAGCTGCGAGGCCACAGTCACAGCTGTAACCGAACTGGGTATCGAAACTGATCAAACAGTTTTTTATCCTCTTGGCGGAGGCCAATTAGGCGATACCGGCACCATGGTGCTGTTAAACGGAAGTGATACACGCATACCCATCACGGACACTCGCAAAGACAGAGAAACCGGCATGGAATACCATGTCGTGGAATTAGGCGATGCATCCGTCGCTGTTGGTGACAAAGTGATGCTGGAGCTGGATTGGGAAAGACGCTATCAACTCATGCGTTTTCACAGTTGCCTTCATATGCTGTGTTCATTAATCGATGCCCCAGTCACAAGCGGATCTATTCAAGTAGATCGTGCACGGCTGGACTTCGACCTGAAAGACCCCATCGATAAAGACCCCATCACAGCCGCACTCAACGAACTGGTAGAACGCGATGTGCCGATGAGCCAGCGCTACATCACCGATGCAGAACTCGATGCTCAACCGGAGCTTGTGCGAACCATGTCGGTGCAACCCCCACGCAATGCACAAGGCACCATTCGCTTGGTGGAATTTGAAGGCGTCGACCTACAACCCTGCGGAGGCACGCATGTCGCCTCTACAGGAGAAATAGGCAGGGTTTTGATTAAGAAAGTTGAAAAGAAAGGCAAACAGAATCGCCGTATAACGGTAGTTTTCGATTAAATCTTCTTTACGCGATTACTTCGGCAGCCACGAAATACAACTCATAC
>CAZCKD010000240.1:0-5237 GCA_964498925.1 uncultured Granulosicoccaceae bacterium | reverse complement strand
ACCTGGTTTCGTGGTGAGCACACGGAAGATTTCTTTGCCGATACGGACACGGTTGCAACATGGAGAACCAAGGGCCGCGCCAACGGCACGATGGGGGATCTATCCTCGCATATGATCAATGCGGCGATGGCGCTTGCAGGCCCCATTCAGTCGCTTTGTGCCGATGTCGCGACTGTTCATGCAGAGCGTCCGAACGCAGACGGCCAGATGGAAGCTGTGACTAACGATGATCACGCTCATTGCCTGTGTCGTTTTGCATCTGGTGTGATGGGACACTTGTACTTTAGTCGTGTATCGACGGGGCGTAAAATGGGTTATGCCTACGAGATCAGCGGAAGCAAAGGCGCTATTCGTTTTGACCAAGAAGATCAAAACGCTTTGTGGCTCTACAAAATGGAAGGCCCGGAAGCTGAGCGAGGCTTTCGTAAAATACTGACCAATACCGAGCACCCTGATTACGTCAATTTTTGCTTAGGGCCGGGCCATGGAACCGGTTATCAAGATCAGCTTATTATCGAAGCCAAGGATTTTATAAACGCCATCCATCAAGGCCAATCTGTGTGGCCTACGTTTCGTGATGGAATGGAAGTGAATAAAGTGATCGATGCCTGTTGGGCATCCTACGAAAAGTCGAGATGGGTCGATGTCAATTGAATCAATAAATAGTAACGGTACTTGGTTGAACGAAGGGTCGGCCGATATCCGATTGCTGAAGGAAGCCTGCGCCCGGCAGACAGGAGCGAATTCAGTACCCCTGGCTAGCAGTATCGAAAAAAACATACCGATATATGATGGCCAGCACGTTCGCGAAGCCGCGGCGGTTCAGTCTGAGGCACCGCAACGTGCAAAAGCGTTTCAGCATGAGTGGGCTCAGGTCTTGTTGCAAGGGGCCGGTGCTGTCGTTATAAAAAACGCGGTTGATGACATCGAATTATTGGATGCTGTTACCGATGCTTTTTTTTCGATCATCAAACGTGAAGCCGGTTCTGATAGCGGTGCGGATCACTTTGCTCCGAAGGGCTCCAACACACGTATATGGAATGGCCACGAGAAGTTATGTGTGGAATCGCCCGAGCTATTTGCTCGTTATAACGCTAACGATGTGATGTCGCTGATGTGCCATGCGTGGTTAGGCCCCGGTTATCAAATTACGGCGCAGGCGAATATTGTGCATCCGGGTGGCTTGGCACAGCATTGTCATCGCGACTACCACATGGGGTTTCAAACCATCGAAAGGCTGTATCAGTACCCATCCCATGTTCATGCTTTATCGCCTGCTTTAACGCTACAAGGCGCTATTGCGCACACCGATATGCCGCTAGAATCTGGCCCGACAAAACTGCTGCCTTTTTCTCAAACGTTTTTACCCGGGTACTTGTCTACGGGGCGTCAGGACTGCGTCGATTTTTTCGAATCCGATCATGTTCAGCTACCTTTGAATAAAGGCGATATGTTGTTTTTCAGCCCGGCACTGATGCACGCTGCAGGGGATAACAAAACTACCGACGTTGATCGATTTGCCAATTTGGTGCAGGTGGGTTCCGCTTATGGTCGGACCATGGAATTATTGGATAAGGCGCGAATGAGCATTGCTGTTTACCCGGTTCTTCTAGAGTTACAAAAAGAAGAAGGCTGGACGACGCGTGATACGCGGTACGTTATTGAAGCGACTGCAGAAGGTTATCCGTTTCCAGCCAATATGGAGATGGAGCCCCCGTTAAATGGATTGGCTCCGCCATCCCAACAAGATTTACTAGCGCAAAGTTTAAAACAAGGAGACTCGCTGGACGTGTTTAAAGAAAAAGTACTGGCGCAACAAGATTTAAAACGATCTCATTAAAAACGTTTGCAAATGCGATTGCACAAATATTCTTGCTTCTTGAGGCGCTATAAATTGTTAAGTAGCTATGCGCGCTGATCCTATCAAACAGCATCGCCGTTTAGTCGTCGCGCCCATGATGGAGCTGACCGATCGGCACTATCGATATCTCGCTCGACTCCTGACTCGCCATACACTGCTGTACACCGAAATGCTAACCAGTAAAGCGCTCATTCACGGTGATCGTGAGTACTTGCTGGGAAAGCACGATGTTGATTTTCCAGTCGTGCTGCAGCTGGGCGGTTCGGAGCCTGCGGAAATGGCTCAGGCGGCTCAAATAGGCGAGCAGTGGGGCTATGACGAAATCAATATGAATGTCGGCTGTCCCAGTGATCGGGTTAAGGCAGGGCGTTTTGGTGCATGCTTGATGGCAGAACCCGAGCTTGTACGTGATGTTGTGAGTGCTATGCAGGAAAACATCAGTATCCCGGTTAGCGTTAAGTGTCGTTTAGGCATCGATAGAGATGATAGCTACGAAGCTTTAGAATCGTTCACAGAGACCGTGCTGCAAAGTGGTATCACTCACCTTATCGTACACGCACGTAAGGCCTGGTTGGATGGCTTGAGCCCTAAAGAGAATAGGACCATTCCACCACTGAGATACGAATATGTTTATCGCCTAAAGCAAGCTTATCCTCAGCTCCATATTTCTATTAATGGCGGCATCGATTCGCTGAGTGCAGCATCAGATCATCTGCAGCATGTTGATGGTGTGATGATAGGGCGTTCAGCTTATTATTCACCCGCGCTGCTGGCAGAAGCAGATAGCCAGATGTTTTCTGATCTCGAAGATGGTCTTACGCATGCGGCAACTATTTCAACATTGAGTCATGTTGCTATTCAGTATGCTCACTATATGCAAGGTTGGATGGACCAAGGCATCAGGCTTAGCGCAATGAGTCGTCACTTGGTATCGTTATTTCAAGAAGTGCCCGGCGCTAGACTCTGGCGTCGCCATATCAGTGAGCAAGCCGGAAAAGCAACCGATGCAGTGTCTTTAATCAATGAGGCATTAGAGTTCGTTCACGCGGATTTTGACAAAAGGCAAGCGAATTGATGCGTGGACGCGAAGAGGCACCGCACAGTAACCGACGTGACTTTGCGAATCTAAAAAAACTCTCCACCTACCTTTGGGAGTATCGAGGCAGAGTGTTGCTAGCACTCAGTTGCCTGATGCTCAGCAAACTCGCGATAGTGGCGGTTCCGCTGCTACTGAAGAAAATCATCAATACGCTTGATGCTGGTTCTTCTGAGCCTGCAGGAGAGGCCGCTTCACAGGTCAGCGATAGCGCTGGCATTCTAGGAAATCAGGATGTCCTGCTGGTGGCATTGGGTTTTGTTGCCGCCTATGGATTACTGCGCCTTTGCAGTTCTTTATTCAAAGAGCTCAGAGATGCCTTGTTTGCCCGGGTTCGGTATCGGGCTATGCATCAGTTGTCCACGCAGGTATTAACGCATTTACACGAACTCTCACTCGCGTTTCATTTGGAAAGGCGCACAGGTAGTATTTCTAAAGATCTGTCCAGAGGAACAAACAGCTTAAGTTCGATTGTTAACTTACTGGTATTCAATATCGTACCGACCGCTGCTGAATTTTTACTGGTCGCCGGAATTCTGTTAGGTGGATATGGGTGGCAATACACAATAGTCGTATTTATTACGGTTGCCATCTACATTGGCTTTACCTTGATGTTCTCCGGCTGGCGTATGCAGTTTCGACATGAAATGAATCGACTGGATTCATTGTCGAATGGTCGTGCGGTTGATAGTTTGCTCAACTACGAGACCGTTAAGTACTTTAACAATGAACGTCGTGAAATTGATGCCTATGATGAACATATGCAGGAATGGGCCGACGCTGGTGTAAAAAGCCAAGTCACCATGTCCACACTGAACTTCGGGCAGGCGGCCATTGTTGCTGTGGGTGTGACCATCATTATGATGCTGGCGACTCGTGATGTGGCCAACAATACAATCACACTAGGGGACATTGTTTTAATCAATGCGCTCATGCTGCAACTGTTCGTACCACTGAATGTACTGGGTGTGGTGTATCGAGGCTTACAGTATGCGTTGGCAGATATGGACCTGGTGCTCAAACTACTTGAGAGAATTCCCGGTATTCAGGACAAGTCAGGCGCAACTGATCTGGCTATCAAAGATGCATCAATCGAATTTAAAGACGTGCATTTTGCCTATCTTCCAGAGAGGCCCATTTTGCAGGGCATCAGCTTTTCGGTTAAGGCCGGGACTAAGGTAGCCGTGGTAGGCCCATCCGGTGCGGGTAAATCAACCCTGTCTCGTTTGTTGTTTCGTTTTTATGATGTGGACAGCGGTCAGGTATTAGTCGATGGCGTTGATGTTAGAGACTGCACGCAGGCAAGTTTGCGAAAAGCATTGGGCGTTGTGCCACAAGACACTGTCATGTTTAACGATACGATTCGATACAACCTGGCCTACGCCCATCCTGATTCGAGCGATGAGGATGTGTTCGAAGCGGCCAGGCGTGCAAAACTATCCGATTTTATTGCAGAGCTACCGCAGGGTTATGAGACCGTTGTCGGTGAACGGGGCTTGAAGCTATCGGGTGGGGAAAAGCAGCGCATGGCAATCGCCAGGGTTGTTGTAAAAAATCCACCCATCATTATTTTTGATGAGGCGACGTCTTCACTGGATACGCAGAGTGAGCAAGCCATACTGGAGGGTATGAACGCAGTCGCCAAACGAGCAACGTCGCTGGTTATTGCGCATCGTTTATCCACGGTTGTAGATGCTGATCAGATCCTTGTTATGGATGCCGGGCGCATTGTTGAAGAAGGCACACACGAAACTCTGCTGGAAAAAAACGGACTCTATGCCACCTTATGGCATATGCAGCTAGGTGCGGATGATGCTGATCAAGGGCCGTTACAGTCGTAAACGCACAATGCGTCGTATGCCGATCATCTCGATCTGATTTCATTCCCCAAGATTTAAATGGGGTATGAGTGATTAAATATCTAAGTCATTAAGACTTGATCAAAGACAGAAATTCGTTGCGCGTGTTGATGTCGCTCCGAAACCTTCCGAGCATGGAGGATGTCGTCATTGATGAGTTTTGTTTTTGCACGCCTCTCATCATCATGCACATATGTTGGCTTTCGATGATGACGCCGACACCGATTCCTCCAGTCACCTCGAGCACAGCGTTAGCAATTTGCTGAGTCAGGGCTTCCTGTATCTGTAAGCGACGGGCGTACATATCAACGATTCGCGCAACTTTTGATAATCCGATGACTTTGCCGCGGGGCAGGTAGGCGACGTGGCATTTGCCAATAAACGGTAGCAAGTGGTGCTCGCAGAGCGAATACATCTCTAT
>CAZCKD010000239.1:4942-5254 GCA_964498925.1 uncultured Granulosicoccaceae bacterium | reverse complement strand
GTATAACTTCGGTTGCATAAGCGCCCTGAACGATACCTAATACGACAATACCAGCCACCAAACCGCTGATATCAATAGGGCGATACCCCATCATATCCAGTACATGGTTGATTGCACCGGTTCCTGCGTAATACAGTAATAAAATTAAAACGAGCTCTGGTACAGCGCGGATGAGCGTTGTATAGATCTCTAACAACCATTTAGTCACGGCTGAGCCATTGAGTTTCCCCAACGCGCCCATCAGTCCGATGATGATTCCCAGAGTAAATGCACCGAGGGCTATCTGAACGGTGCTGGCTAACCCCCGAAGCA
>CAZCKD010000239.1:0-4932 GCA_964498925.1 uncultured Granulosicoccaceae bacterium | reverse complement strand
GACAACGTGAATTACTCTCCGTAAATATCGAAGTCAAAGTACTTCTTGGAGATCTCGTCGTATGTGCCGTCTTCACGAATCTTCTTTATTGCAGCGTTGAATTTTTCGCGCAGCTCGTCTTCACCTTTACGAATACCCGCACCAACACCTAGACCGAAGATTTCTTCGTTGCTCAAGCTAGCCTTGATTTCAAAATTGGAACCTTCGTCGCTGGCTAGGAAATCTGCGAACGCTAAAGAGTCACCGACAACCGCATCAACTCGTCCAGCGAATAAATCTTGGTTGTGCTCGTTGAAATCCTGATACGTTTTTACACTGCCTGCCATGGACTCATAGGTAGCTTCAACGTAGTTCTGGTGAGTTGTTGAAACCTGAACACCAATGATTTTTCCTTTAACACTCTCAGGGCTTCCGTCGATGTCCGAGGACTTCGCAGCAATAATGGCAGCCGGCGTGTTGTAGTACTTGTCAGAGAAGTCGATGGTCTTCATACGCTCGGCTGTAATCGACATAGAACCGACAATGGCATCAATTTTCTTAGCCAATAGTGCTGGAATGATTCCATCCCATGCGACACCCACCCAAACGCACTCTTCTTCCATCGCTGCACACAGCGCTTCGCCAATTTCAGTTTCCCAACCGACAAAGTTACCGCTGGAATCAGCTTCATAAAACGGAGGGTAAGGTGCAGAATCGAGTCCGAGACGGACTTCTGAATGCGCGGTTCCAGCAGAAAATGCAACTGCTGCAAACGCTAATGTGGATAGTATTTTTTTCATGGTGTAATTCTCCTGATAGTGGTCTTAATGTATGGAAGATACGAATGATCGACAACGATCACTAGCGGGTTCATAGAACACTTGCTGTGGCGTGCCGCTCTCCTCCACTTGTCCTTCATGCAAATAAATGACTTGCGTTGAGACGTCGCGGGCGAACTTCATTTCGTGCGTGACGATAATCATGGTTCGCCCTTCGTTCGCCAAATCGTGGATGACCTTAAGTACCTCACCCACAAGCTCTGGGTCCAGAGCAGACGTTGGTTCGTCAAACAGCATCACTCGCGGTTGGATTGCGAGGGCTCGGGCTATACCGGCTCGCTGTTGCTGGCCACCCGATAGGAACGCCGGAAATTGGTCACGTTTATCCCAAAGCCCTACTCTATTTAAATAATGCTCGGCTCTTTCGTGGGCCTCTGATTTAGACACCCCTTGAACATGAACAGGCACTTCCATGACATTTTGAATAACTGTCATGTGTGACCACAAATTAAAACTTTGAAAGACCATGCCCAATTTGCCGCGCAGTCGTTCCACCTGCTTCATATCGGCCGGTACTCGCTTACCGCGTTTAGTCGTGAACTCGACTTGCTCGCCACCGACTCTGATATCGCCCTTATCGGGTAGCTCAAGCAAATTGATGCAGCGAAGAAAAGTGCTTTTTCCGGAACCACTGGCTCCGATGATTGAAAGGACATCACCTTCGTGGGCTTCCACGGAGACGCCTCGCAGGACATCCAGATCGCCGAAGTTTTTGTGGATATCGTCTACAACCAGCGCTTCAGCCGGAGAACGGTGGAGGTTAGGGCTATTCGGCTTATCGCTTGACATGCAATCAGTGTAATAGATGCCCCCTATCCAAGTAAACGTCTGACTTGTAAAACATCTTTTAAACAGTGCACTGAAAAACGCTAGCCGAGCGACATCAACTGCGCCAATCGAGGGTCTTTATACTCCGCGAGATACCGGTAGTTTTCATCAACGCCCAGTCCTTGCGTAAGCACGCTGCGATATAAGGCCCGGTAATCCATTGTGTGCTGCATATCATCATCTATCAAATTAGATAAGGACGGCGCATTGCCGTACAGTCCACCTGAAATAGCCCCACCTATGACTAAATGAGGTGCAGCCGTACCATGATCGGTGCCCGCAGAATTATTTTGAGCCGCCCGACGCCCGAATTCCGAATACGTCATGACTAATGTGTTGTTCCATTCGCCCAAGGCTTTTAACGCATCTGAAAAATCACTCAGACCGGCAGCGAGCTCGCCTAAGAGCTGAGCATGCTGACCTTGCTGATACTGGTGAGTATCGAAACCGGCAATTTGCACACGATATACCGGCGTATCAACACCTGCTGAAATCATCTGAGCAACCTGCCTTAACTGTTCACCGAATACACCACCATTAAATCCGCGTACCTCTCTTGCTCCACTGACCTTATCCGCTAATGACGCTAAGGTACTGTCCAGAGTGCGCAGTCGGCGCTGCACCAAAGCCAACGACGGATGCGAGCTAATGGATTTGGATTGCTGGCTTGGTAAAACCTCGGACTCAATGTTTTCAATCGACTTCAGTGACAACCAGCGACCGGCATCGCTGGCAAAAACATTCAAGTCGCCGGCAAAGCTAATGCCGTGCGGATCATTGATAGCGCGTGGTAATTGATGTTCAATAGCATGCGTCAACCAACCCCGTTTAGCTCGTTGAGATTGCCCATCTCCTGCCGACTCCCAAAGTGCAATGGAGGCAAAATGGCTGCGATTGGGTTGCGGATAGCCTAGGCCATGTACCCATGCCAAAGATCCGGATTCCCACAATGGCATTAACGGACGAAGTTCACCGTGCAGACCATGATCATCCGACAAATTGAGTAAGCTTTGTCGCGGCAGGGCTAACGAAGGCCGTAATCGATAGTAGTTATCATCGCGATACGGCACGAGTGTATTAAGGCCATCATTTGCACCAGCCAACTCAACAAGCACCAGTCGTCGTTGTGCAGGCGAAGAAGCATTGTCCGATGTGTTCGCAAATGCAGTCGCATTTAGAAGGCCCAGCGGTCCTGTCGCAGCCATCGCTAATTGCTGAATGAATTGGCGTCTGTTGGTGCTCATGCAGATGTACTCATAAAGGAGGCCGCCATCTTTTTATTTCAACTGAAACTCAGCTTGTTCAGTGACTCCTTGCACTGACAAGCCGGTATTTTGTGATGCACCTAGTTCCGGAGCCAATAACGCATACAACGATATGCCTTCATTCTGCAAAGCATTAACAAGTTCTGTATCGCTGTTAATTACAGGACCTCTGGCACGAAGCTGTTTTAGTGGTGCCACTACCGGCGCATATTCGGAGGATACGGCGATTAACGGAACAGCGTCGTTATAAGGCGAGTCTCCAATATCAACTGATGATTCAGCTAACTTGCGTTTAACTTTATCAATGGTCGATAAAAATGGTCGCGCGCTGACAGTTTTTTCAACGGTCTCTAACAGAGGATAGATACTGCGCCACAGTCCGCTGACCATGATTTTTTCAGCATCGCTAAGACTGTCTCGATGACAGGCAATCTTACGGCCAGCGCTCAATTCTTTGCTGTTGCGTTTGACCATGGGAAATACCAGAGTTTTACGTTCCGAAAAATGTTCATCAGTCCAAGCACATTCGGGCCATCGCTGAACACAACTTGGCCAGCAACCAAATGTTTCGAGACGCAAATTTATCGGCTCCCGACCATTTGTGGCGAGACTGAATTGAAAATTCTGGTAGTGCTTATCATCGGTACGAAAGTGATCAAGCGTGATGTAGATATTCTGAACATCAAGAGCCGGGTTGTCGTCGGCCCATTCAACATGAACAGCAGACGCTGACCAATCCGGTGTACTCAGCGCGCTCGAATTGCGATTGTCGGGAATGGAAAACGCGACCTTCCCTGAACAATACAAACGCCATGCATTAGCCGGTAAGTCCGGCGCGCAACCACTCTCTTGAACACCTGAAGCACCGGAGATCCAATGTTGATCTATTTGCACGCCATCAACATAGAGGTTTCGATCTCCCCCCGGGCCACCGGCATCGTTGAGAAAAGCAACGTCAATGACAGTTGCCGCATCCAAGGCTGAATCGGGAGCTGCAACAGCTTGAGTAACCCAGACATACTTGCTGCGCTCAGCCAGCATGCCAAAACGTTCCGTATCATGCCCATAAGGAAACGCGGTGGGTTCACTTTCCCATAACAGTTCAGAGTCGGAACTCAATCGTATTTGGTATTCCACAGGACCTTCATAGTTCTCAGCGGCAAGCCTGACTTGCAGGCGCTGTGTATCTGCGGTGTCCCCACTCATCATAGACATCATGGACATGCCACCTTGACTCTCCAATGTCAGTGGGTCTGACACCTCGATCAGGCGATCCACCAGTTCATACCTGTTCAAGAGTTTTCCAGGGGTGACAAACCCTGCGCCTTCTTCCCAACCCGATACATCCGGTGGTGCAAACAAATCCATTCCCAAAGTATTCAGCCAGCTGGGGTACATGTGCCACAAACGCTTCGGGTACTCCAGTGATCGAGCTGTACCAATCAATAAATCCACCGGGGATTTAATAATCGCGCCACGATTCGATTCAGCCCAGAACGCTTCGCTTTCCAACATCGCTTGATACAACGTTGGAATATCAAAGTCAGACTCTCTGAGCGTTGCCGACATACGCCCTACCCATTGGGGGTCAGGACTGGCATCTGACACATAAGCGCTCCAGAAACGCGACGCTAAGAATCTGGCCGACGCAGGCTGCTCAAGAATCAAATCAACCAGATCGTCACCGGTGTGTCTTCCTGAACGTCCAAACAACCTTTTTTCACTGCGATCCTGTTGCCAGGTTTTTAAATGAAAGGCCAGATTGTGGCTTCGATCAGTGTCATGTCCCGTTAACGCGCGCGCAGCTTCCTTAACAGTCGATTCTTCATAGTTCCCCTCGCCCAAGGTGAACAACTCAAGAAGTTCACGCGCCAGATTTTCGTTGGGAGAGTCTTTGTGATTAGAACCCGAATCCAGATATTCAAGCAGTGCTGAATCTCTAATCATGGCCTTAAGTAGAGTGTCCCATGAACCCATGCCCAATGACCGAAAGGTACGGTTTTGCCTCGCCATTGCCAATG
>CAZCKD010000238.1:0-5283 GCA_964498925.1 uncultured Granulosicoccaceae bacterium | reverse complement strand
ACCTTGTACCACTTCCCATTCTGAATTCGGAAATCGCCAAACTCATAAGGCACAGAATTGCAGTCAGCGCGCAAGGCGTTTGACATGAGGTTAGCGGCGAATCCACCTCCAAAGCTACTACTGATACTGCACCTTAGAATTTTTCTGAATTCACAGGAAAAGTCTGTCGCAGATGTTTGAAAGCAGCTTCTCACTTCGGCATCAACAAGCCTAACAGTCGTCGTTGTACCGAAAATAGTTTGGCTGCCGCCGACGTTTGGCATGGCGCTGACAATGTCGTCGCCTGTGGGAGGTGGCAGTTCCTTATAGAATTTTTCACCCGTTGGGTTTAGCTCCTTGAGCATAGTTGCAGCCGGTTGATATCCAGCTTTGCCAGCTGTTTCAAACCAGGTTAGGGCATCTACAAAATCATTCTGGCTTTCGGAGCTGGAGAGCAGCATTTCTGCTTTGAAGTGCAACGCCGGGGCGTAGTTCTGTTCAGCCGACAAATTGAAATATTCGCTAGCTGTTTCATCGTCACCCGCAAAGAATAAGATACGTCCTAACTGATATTGAGACCTAGGGTCATTAGGATCATTTTCAACTGCGGCAATACACGCATCAATAGCCCGATCAAAATCTCTCGGGTCTAGGTTTTGATCATCAAAATCCATCCCTGTCGCAAGCTTCGACGGGTCTTCGGGGTCGCCTGCCATTCGATCACATTGACGGATGCCTTGAGTATCTGGTGTGCCGTCTGGTTGAGGTTGTACGAGTCTGAGTAATTCTTCCTGAGCTTGATCGGCGTCGTTTATATCGTTACTTGCTACAGTGGCTAATATGGGTACTAAATACGCTCCATCGCTTTGCTCTGAGGAAGCGATGAACGTCGATTCTTCATCGTTGTCCTGGACAACAACAAATGTCGCCCGTTTGCTAAACCAACTGTTGTCAAACCTAACCAGGGTGTTGCCATTGTCGTAAAGCTCGCAAGCTATCTGAAGCAAGCTGCGATCTTCGTCGAAAATTCTAACGGTCTGTTCAAAGTTCTTTTCCTCCACCGATGCATTGGAGAGCAGGCTTTCGCAAATTTGATGGCGATCATCGATTAGTTTCTGGTCTACAACAGATTGGTAAATCTTAAAGCCGTCAAATTGAGACCCTAACTCTTCATAAATATCGGACTGGTTTTGTAATTCAGATGCCACTTCGTCATCTAACTGCAGCTCCGCAATCTCCTGTGTAAATTGCGGTAAATCTGCATCAAGAAGAGAATTTACTTTTCCAATGGTGTGTAAAACTAGTTGCTCCGATTCGTTAGCAAACCCTGACTCATCAAACTCCCCGGCTAAGGCGAAGCCCGTCTCCATGACTTGATCTGTATCGATATAACCCTCACCCGATTCATCAATGGTTTGAATGGCCAAATTGAAAAGCTCACCGATGCGCGCATTAATGAGCGCAAGGGTCTCATCAGGGTAGATGCCAAGTAATGCTGATGAACCCGGGAAAAGTTGAGTAGCCTCTGAATCGGGAGTGTCTGCCAGAAAATCAGCCGTGTAGTTAATTTCTAACAACGTTGCATTGCCCAAGTGCTCACGTAAAACCGCAAATTCATCATTCACTACTTCGACTAATTGTTTATCTAGGAATTTTGCAAATTCTTCGGATTCCGACAGTTTTGCTTTTTCCGTGGCTTTTGAGAACAGCTCAGTAAGCGATAATGAGTAGTCATCTATTATCTCGGAAGCCTGTGCCGCCCAGAATTCATTCTTGAGGTTTTGCAGGTTCGTCAGATAGGTCAGCAAATAATTATCGTAGTGCTCTGGCTTAAAAGCCTGAATAGCCTCCATTAGCAAGTCATGATGACTTTTTATAAAGTCGAAATTTGGAACGCCGGGTCCTGCTGATGACAAGTATGTTTTGAATTCATTCAAGTCCCCATTTACAGCCGTGCCCATTCGGAGCAGTTGCTGTCTTAGAATTTCGTACTGTATTGTTTTCTTGATGCTGGGGACAGAATCAAACGGTTTATAGAGGCCGTACAATGCACCAAGATTGAACAAAGTGGGTTCTTTCAGATTAAAGAAGAGTGCGTACTTTTCAAGTGGAGCAGGGTCGGACTGAATGGCCCAATTTACCGTTGCGTTGGTATCGGCGGAAAATATTTCTACACCTTTCGTATATCCTTTGAAGACAAACGTTTCTACCTGCCCGCCGCATTCAAATCCCAGAATGTCCTTGATAACGTCACTCCAGTTCTGGATAGCGCCATCGTCCTGCTCAAAATTATCTGCCCGAGCCGTGTTTATTTTAATGACGGCTTCTGAGGAACATTGATAGGCTGCGTCCATCGAAAACTCGATTTCATCGCCATGGGTTGCCAGTATTCTGTCCTCAGCCTGAAGCTGGGATGAAACGGCTGTTAATAAACAAAATGCGAGGATGTTTCTAATTTTGAAATATCTCAAACCGTTACCACCGTTTGAAGCGCCGTAAGGACATTTATCAATTGCTTGTGCCTAAACTAGCATGCTTTTCGGGTGAATATCAAAAGCATGCGCTCTACTCAGAAGCCATGATTATCAAAATCTAGTAGCTACTCAGTTCGAATTACGCCCAGTCAATTCCGATGCTGTTCCGGAGCCTCTGGCATACCTTGGTGGGTATAAGTATTCATGTAGGTCGAATATCTCGACCCTTGAATAACCGTAATACACGGACACGATATCCAAAGCCGTGAACTGCATCCTAAGACCCCTAAGGGTGCAGACGCTTAATAGAGTGTACTGCTCTATAACGCGCGGCAGATGAGTAACTTATTTTCCATTTGTTAGTCGTTTGTAACCTCTCTCTGATAATGGTAATCCAATAAATGAGATACACATATCGAATCGGTGCCTTTCTTCTATCCTCTGCGCTGCTGAGCGCTTGTGGTGGCGGGTCTGGGGGATCAGCCATGATGCCTAATCAAAACGCTTTAAATGCTAATGAGTTAGGTAATGTCGATGGCTCTGCTATTGATAACGCGTCTACGTCCGCTCCGGCTACTGATGTAGTACAGGCTTCAAGCGATATGCAAATTGCCGCGAAATTTACCGGTACCTATATCGAGGGGTGTGATTGGGTCAATCGAACAGATTCAAGTGATGGTTGGCAGGTGGTTACCTATGCCGTTAACCTTGAAATGATGTCGACGGAAATAAATTATTATACTGATCCCCAGTGTATCGAGCCAAACAGTCCCGCATCAATGTTGACTGAATCATCTCTGGTGTATCCGGGAGGTGTTCACAACACGCCGTTTGGTTTTTCCGACTTCGTCAATATCACTCATGAAACGGTGATGATCGATAATGAGCCGGCCTCGCAGCAGGTTGTACAACAACTGGCGGCAGACGGTTATTTCAACACGAGATATGATTCCCTTAATGGTGGTGCCATTTTGTATTTTGGCGACACGGAGGGAAATCTGGATGGTACTGCGCCTGAATTGCGCCCTAATTCGCTTGGCACATTAAATACGCCAAATGGAATCTATGATGCGATCGTGGTAGAGCAGGTGTCGGGTGCAAACACTAGCGTAGGTGTAGATACCGCAGCTAGTTACAACGGTACTTACTTAGAAGATTGCAGCTTGGTTGACGAGATGGACACGTCAGAAGGTTGGTCAACCGGGCGTTATGTTTTTGATGGTAATGCGCTAACGATGTCGATTGATTACTTCACTGATGCGGGCTGCACTCAATCCAGTGATAATCCAGACATAACTTTCAATGCGTTCATTCGCTACCCAGGAGGTCAAGTGTTGACACCATTGGGTAACGCGGATTTCGTGAATATCACGGGATTAAGTCTTGCGTTGGATGGACAGCCACTTTCTAGAGATGTGGAGCGAGTTGCAGCGGAAGAAGGAATGTTCGAAACGTTTTTTGATTTGCTTTTTCTTGATGCTGGCGTCCTCTATTTCGGTGATGACTCTGTGGCTTTAGATGCAAGCACGCCGCAACGTCGACCCGTTGAGCTTGATTTTGTTGCTACTGCATTAGCTCAGTAATAGAAGAACAATTCGCCCTGACGCGGTGCTAGTGCGTCAGGGCGAATGAAGCTAAGGTAAAACTCGGCTGCGCGGAATGGGCCAGATTTCACTCGAATTCAGCCGAATTCCAGTCGAATCACAAGTTTGTCCCCATAGGCCTAAGGTCTTATTAGCTAATATCAGCGCTTAAAAGCGCTTGAATTAGGGTTGATACCCAGCGTGGATAATTAAATCCCACTTTTTTGCCCTCAGTATCGTCTTGACAGGAAGGCCGAAAACGGTTCGAATGATCATAGAACGGGTACAGGTCCGCAATCTCGTTGCAGCCCTGTCGCTTTTCTATATTCGACTAAAAACGCCTACGTTTGTGTAACCACTTCCTGGAGGATACTTATGAATATCTTATTTAAAACTGCCTGCGCTAGCGTTGTAAGTGCGCTTGTTGCTGGTCCGGTTCTGGCAGACACCCAATCCTGGGATATGCCTATGGCCTACGCAGCCACCAACTTCCATTCTGAGCATGGTGTGGTTTTCGCCGACAAAGTGCGCGAATACACCGATGGTGAAATTGACATCACTATTCACGCTGGTGGGTCATTGTTCGGTGGCGGGGATATCAAACGCGCTATTCAAACCGGTCAGGTTCCTATTGGTGAGCGCTTCATGTCAGCGCATGCTAATGAAGCTCCATTGTTAGGTTGGGATAACCTGCCGTTTATCGCTACAAGCTACGAAGACAATGCCAAGCTTTGGGCAGCTGCTAAAGATTCAGTGAATAATCAATTAGCTGATCAGAACTTAGTTGCTCTATACACTTGCCCCTGGCCAGGACAGGGTTTCTACTTCAATAAAGAAGTGAACTCTTCAGCTGATACACAGGGTATTAAGTTCCGTTCTTATAATTCAGCCACGGCCACATTCGCAGAGGAACTAGGCATGATTCCAGTGCAGATTGAAGCGGCTGAACTGAGTCAAGCGCTTGCAACGGGCGTTGCATCTGCATTTATCTCTTCTGGTTCCACAGGCTATGACCGCAAGGTTTGGGAACACTTAAGCCACTACTACAAAGTAAATGCCTGGTTACCACGCAACTACGTCATGGTTAACACGCAGGCTTGGGAAGGCTTAAGTGCCGATGTGCAGGCTGGAATTCAAAAAGCCGCTGACGAAACGGCTGCATCCTGTGCCGCCAAATCTGCAGAACTTTCAAACTTCTATTTCGACGAGTTGGCGAAAAACGGTATGACAGTTCAGGACGCAGGAGC
>CAZCKD010000237.1:0-5292 GCA_964498925.1 uncultured Granulosicoccaceae bacterium | reverse complement strand
CGCGACCATAACATTTCCCGGTGCAGGCCGTTGGTTTGTCACTTTAATTGTTGTGAATCAGGCCGGCCTGATTGACCAACAAACAGTAACTCAAACTATACAGCCGCCAACAGCCCCCCAATTGCTACATCCATCTGCCAATTCGCTGGTGCAAACCGATCGAGCCACAACGTTTACCTGGGCTGAAAATGATTTAGCTAGCAGCTACGATTTCGAGCTTTTTACACGTTTGGAAAATTCAGAAATTGTTCCGATAATCGGTGATCAAGTACCTTTAGAAAATTGCTCTGAGAACTGTTCTATCAATGTCGCTATATCCGCCAATGCAGGCACTCAGGTTTTCTGGCGTGTAAGAACACGTGATGAAACAGGGGCATCGGCCTGGAACGAATCATCCGTCATTATGATTGGGGCCGCGACTGCAAGCCCACAGATTCCGGTTGCAATAGCCCCCATTAACAATTCCGACTTGATGGCAAATACCGTCGCTACCTTTCAATGGCATCACGAACCACAAGTTGAATACTACGAATTTCACTATTACGATAACGATCCGGCTGGATCACGTGGCGCACGTCTCCCCGGCATTACAAATCTTTATGCGCATGAGCTCTGCGATCTTGGTATTTGCAGCTTCTCTAACATTGTCGATTTAAGTGAGTTCGAACAACACGCATGGCGCGTAAGAGCTATCAATTCGCTAGGAACATCCGGATGGTCAAGATCAACATTTAACGCAGTCGCTTTCATCGAAAACCGTCCTCCAGCAGCGACGCTTCTCACACCTTCATTTAACGCACCTATCGAGCATGGAGAACGCGTTCTTTTCAGCTGGTTACGCGCCGACACAGCCACCGCTTACCAGTTCCAACTTTTTGATCTGAGCGATGAGTCGTTTGAGGGCCCAACTTCATTCATCCGCGATACGAGCTGTGGTGCGGACAGTTGTACATTGTGGTTAGATCTAGACTTTCCGATTTCCCAACAATACCGATGGCAAGTCATCGCCAGTAATGCCGCAGGGGAAACTGTCGGAGAGGCACGTCCTTTATCGCTCATAGCGATCGCCACCCAAGCACCAGTGGCTGTAGAAAATATATCTCCAGCGGTAAATGCTCAACTTGCAGCAGGATCAACAATCAATTTTGAG
Organism: uncultured Granulosicoccaceae bacterium; assembly: GCA_964498925.1. Lineage (GTDB taxonomy): Bacteria > Pseudomonadota > Gammaproteobacteria > Granulosicoccales > Granulosicoccaceae > Granulosicoccus. The sequence goes on along the minus strand of CAZCKD010000237.1, from coordinate 4,142 downwards.
TGGAACAGAGACGAACATGTCGTCACCTACGACTTCCACTTCTACGACAATATCCGCAGAGAGATTAGTAGCAGCCATCTCGATATCGTCGCAGCAGATATTTGTGACAACACACGCTGCTCAATTAGTACAAGCGTGGACGTTAGCGAAGGTGTAAGACACGCATGGCGAGTCAGAGGGAAGAATTCTTTAGGCACTTCATCCTGGTCTCGTTCCAGCTTTGATGCAACATCAACGGTGATAGAACCACCCACCCCTTTCGCACTCATATCACCTTCATCAAACGAATCCATCGTTCAAAACTCATCAGTGCTGTTTCAATGGCATGCGTCCGCACGAGCCGACGGTTACGAGCTTCTTTTATCAGACATCAACGGATCAAACGATTCAATAGTGGTGGCTACGCTTGCCGCATCATTTTGTAGTAGTACCCTCTGTAACATCACCGTTGCCATGAGTTATCCGGCATCTGAGAACTACGCGTGGTCTGTGAGAGCAATTAACTCTGTCGGGGAAATAAGCTCCGAATCCAACGCCATGACCATCGTGGACCCGGCAACCATTCCACCGACGTCTCCCCTTGCTCTAGCACCAAGCATAGAAGATGTCGTGCTTATAGAATCCACAGTCGCCTTTCAATGGAGCAGCTCCGGTTCGGGGTCCACGACATCAACACACTACGATTTCTATATCGAAGATGGCAACAATGTCACTGTACATTCTCAATCAGATCTTGATGCCGATGTTATCTGTACAAACGACATCTGCTCCTTAGATATAGACTCTCTATCGAACGTCGACACCAACATGACTTGGCATGTCAGAGCAAAACGGGATGATCTGATCTCAGAATGGACATCGACCTTATTTAGCGTTATTGAAGATGTGACAAACGAGGCACCCGAAGCCCATTTTTCAATCAGCGGAACCGACTCAAACAACAGGGGTACATTGCCTCTAAGTGTGGTGTTCGATCCGAGCGCTTCAACAGACGAAATTGATATCGTCACGTACCGTTGGGATTTCGGCGACGGAAGTGACTTGATTGAAATATCTAGCGACGAAACACAATCCCATGTGTTTACACAAGCAGGAACGTTTTCCGTCACGCTAACAGTGTTTGATGAGGCTGGATTATCTGCTGCATATACATTAAACATCAGTGTCACATCGCCAATAACCAGCGCCACAGCCATCGAGGCTTCACGTCTGTTAAGCCAAGCCTCTTTCGGCCCCAGTAGAACAAGCTTGGCTGAGGTTCAAGCCAGGGGCATCGAAAACTGGATCGATCACCAATTGACATTGCAAGGTCCGGCTCATCTCGACTACGTATCCCTACATTCAAATGGTAGCGGACGTGGCCCAAGACACGATATCTGGTGGGGTGATGCCGTTGATGGAGAAGATCAACTCAGGCAGCGTGTTGCTTTCGCCTTAAGTCAAATATTAGTGGTATCAGATACAGGGTTCACGCTGGCCAACGCACAGTATGGCATCACCAACTACTACGACATCCTGCGTAGGCAGGCGTTTGGAAATTATCGTGAGCTGCTTGAGGATGTCACCTTAAGCCCCGTTATGGGCCTTTATTTGAGCATGCTACAAAACGCCAGAGGAAATCCTGAAGCCTCAACGCGTGCGGATGAAAACTATGCGCGAGAAATACTTCAACTGTTTTCTATCGGCTTGCATGATTTGAACCTTGATGGTTCTACCGACGGCACACCGAGTTTTACTCAAGCACAAATTGAAGCCTTTGCCCGTGTGTTTACCGGGTGGAATTACGCCGATGCGGGTCGATGGAATCGTCTTATCTTTACCGGAGCCGATCTAATCAACCCGATGCTGCCGTTTGAGGAATATCACGACACCGACGAAAAGATACTGCTTAACGGTGTTGTCGCACCTGCTGGAAATTCTGCACGACAGGATCTGGAAATAGCGCTGGATAATATTTTTGCCCACGATAACGTTGGCCCTTTTGTCTCAAAGCAGCTCATTAAAAAGCTAGTGACCAGCAATCCAAGTCCTGAATACATTGCTCGAGTATCTACGGTTTTCAACAATGACGGAACTGGCGTTAAAGGTAATCTGGGTGCCGTCGTAAAAGCCATTCTTATGGATACCGAAGCGCGCAATATCCCTGATTTCATAGCCTACGGAAAACTACGCGAGCCTGTTCTCAGACTCAGCCATCTATGGCGTGCCTTTAATATACAACCCGGCACATCAACCAGTACCCAGAATGAATACAACACTGTATCCCCACCGCTTGAAAACCTAGAGTCGGTTACCGGACAAGCGGTTCTGCGTTCCCCCTCGGTTTTTAATTTCTTTCAGCCAAGCTTCTCTCCGGCTGGGCCCGTTGCAGATCTTAATTTGGTTGCCCCCGAATTCGAATTGTTTACTGAGAGCAATGAGCTAGCAACAAGCAATCGAATTGGACGACAAATTCAGGAGACCCATGCAGGCAACCCTTATAGCAATGGGCAAGCAACCTCGTATCTCGACTTTAGTTATGAGATAGAGCTAGCGAGCGATACCGATGCCTTGTTGAATCACTTAAACATTTTACTGCTTAGCGGCAATATGTCTGAAACGCTCGAAGCAGTTTTAAGATCTCACCTGGCTGCATTTCCCGACACTTATGACGGGCGTAGTCAAGGTGTTCGCGATGTCGTGACTCTGATCATGGCATCGCCTGATTATCTTGTGCAGATGTGATTAAAAGGAGACCGATGATGAATAATCACAAAGCACGCAGAGAACGCCGACAATTTCTAAAAAACTGTGCGGCTGTGTCTTTACTTGGCTCAGGTGCATCAGCCATGAGTGGCAAGCTGAACCTTATCGGTTCTGCCTTAGCATCCAGTAGCGACTATGCCGCGCTCACAGACTACAAAGCATTGGTCTGCGTCTTTTTATATGGTGGCAGCGACTCCTACAACATGTTTGTCCCAGCGCAGCAAGATGCTTACGATCGCTATGCCAGCAGTCGAGGTACGCTAGCCGTCCCACAGGACAGTTTATTAGTTGACTCGCCCACTGCTGAAATCGGTTTTAATCCGCTCCTTGCCGACCTGCACGGTTTATATAGCACCGGCAGACTAGCCGTCATCAGTAATACCGGCAATCTTATTGCGCCTGTCACCCGTGCTCACTACGACGACGAAAGCCAGTTAATACCCAATGATCTGTTCGCGCATAACCATCAGCAGGAGCAATGGTTAAAAGGTTTGAGTAGCTCCCCCGCCTCCTTGGTTGGTTCCGGTTGGGGAGGACGCATGGCCGATTTGCTGCAACACGCAAACACTGAAGCGACACTACCGCCGAGTTTCTCTCTGGCAGGTACAAATTACTGGCTGCCCGGGCGCGACATACAACCTTTAGGCGTCAATCCGGTTAGCGGTTTAAGCCTACTTAGCTACTTGGACGCTCCAAATGGAACCGGCTCTAACTCAAGCCGCGAATCAACGTTAGCGCAAATTCTAAGTCACGGTTACAACCATCCCTTGAAGCAGCAAGCTGCCAACTCCTTTGGTTTAGCAAAATCAGCTTCCAGTCAGGTGTTCGATACGCTGGCTAACAACACCTCATTCAACACGACTTACAACGCTGGCAGTTCACTTGCTGCGCAACTGAGAATGGTTGCGCGTCTCATCGCAGGCAATCAGCAGCTCGGTATGAAGCGACAGATATTTTTTGTCGGGGCCGGCGGTTGGGACACCCACGACAATCAAAGTCCACGTCTCACAGCTTTGCTCACCGATCTGAATAGAAGTTTGATTGATTTTCAAAACACGATGGATGAAATCAATATGAGTGACTCAGTCACGGCTTTCACCGCATCCGACTTCGGGCGCACGCTTACCATTAACGGTGATGGATCAGACCACGGTTGGGGTGGTCATTACCTGGCTATGGGCGGTGCGGTCAATGGTGGTCAGTTGTTCGGGGAGCTACCCAGCTACGAATTACACGCTGATGATGGCATCGGTGATAAGGGACGTGTCATTCCGTCACTATCTATTAACCAATACGGCGCACTGTTGGCCGACTGGATGGGAATCACCCCTGGCGATATGGCAGAGGTGTTCCCGGATCTCAACAATTTCAGTAGTACTTGGCGAGACGATTTACCG
>CAZCKD010000236.1:0-5302 GCA_964498925.1 uncultured Granulosicoccaceae bacterium | reverse complement strand
TACAAGGCGTCATTTTCTGACAATTTGGTTGTTTTCGTCAGAATTGTTCTCTATAGTCCTTGCTGAAAGGGCGCTTCCCATTCCAACTCAACATTGCCAAGCATGCCGGCTCTATCCCGAAAGCAACGCGAAATAGCACAGCGACACCAGCTTTTTTTAGAAACTGGTAGGGAGCTTTTGCACGAGTCGGGTTTTCAGCTTTTAAGTATGGATATCGTCGCTGAGCGTGCTGAATATTCAAAGGGCACCGTTTACCAGCATTTCTCCTGCAAAGAGGAATTGCTTATTCAGTTGTGCAATCAATGCATCACGCTCTTGTTGGAGTTGGGAAAGAAAGCCAGTGCTTACCCGGGCTCCCATCGCGAGCGTTTTCTAGCGTTTCAATGCGCACATGAACTCTGGATCAAGAAGGAGCCCGACGATGTTCATCTTCTTCAATTGGTGAATATGGATGGGGTCGTCAATAAGGTGAAACCGGAAAGCCTTGAGACTCACCGTCGATTAGAGGGAGAAATTCTTGGGCTATGCGCAAGCTTTTTTCAACATGCGATGGAAGACGGTGATCTGCCTCAGGGAGCTCTTAATCCTGGTGAGCTTCTGTATGGACTTTGGTCGATGGTCTATGGCGGCCAGCTGCTAAGAAGTTACGAGCTACCGTTAGAATCGATGGGGGTCAGTGACCCCGGGGTTGCTATAAGAACTCTATTGCAAATTACCCTGGATGGTTTGCAGTGGAAACCCTCAATGACGCTGGAAGAGACAACGGTGTTATTCGATTATTTAGAAAACGAATATTTTAAAGACATTATTGCCGGGCGATCGTCCAGTGATGTATAGATTTTTTTATGTTTTAGGAGTGGTTCGATGATTGAACGTTATGCAGCATGGGTGGTTCGATACCGCTGGCTAGTCATTGCCCTTACTGTTCTTGCAACGATTGCCTTGGCAGCAGGTGGAAAGAACCTAGCATTTACCAATGACTATCGTGTGTTCTTTAGTAAGGAGAATCCGCAATTACTCGCTTTTGAAGAATTACAGGAAGCGTATACAAAGTCTGACAATGTGTTGATCATGCTGGAGCCGAAAGATGGCGATGTGTTTTCAGCAGATACATTGGCTGCAGTTGCAGATCTGACCGATCGTGCGTGGCAAATACCGTTCTCTATACGGGTTGACTCTATAACTAACTATCAGCACATGGATGCTGAAGAAGATGATTTGATTGTGGCGGATCTGGTTGAAGAGATCGATGCGCTGAGCCCCGGTGATTTAGAAGGTATTCGGGAGATAGCGCTTGCACAGCCCACCATCGTTAAAAAACTACTATCACCAAATTCTCAAGTGACTGGCATCAACGTCACCATGGAGATGCCCGCCGAATTAACAGCGGAGCAACTGGCGTTACCTGCAGCTGAAAGAACGGCTCAAGACCCTATGCTTGCGCTAGAGGAGGCTGTGACATTCGTACGCGCCATGATCACGGATATGGAAGAAGAATATCCGGAGATTAACTTCACATCATCGGGTCTTGTGCTTCTTAATCAAGCATTTTCTGAAGCCAGTATCACTGACATGTCCACCATTATCCCCTTAGCTTTTGGCGTCATCATAGTGGGCGTACTTATTTTAATTGCTAGTCCAATTGCGATGATTGCCACCGTGCTGGTCGTATTCATGTCGATCATGGCTGCAATGGGTACGGCAGGTTGGTTAGGTTTTAAACTCACTCCTCCATCAGCGTCGGCGCCCACACTAATACTCACTCTAGCGGTGGCCGATTGCGTGCATTTTCTTGTCACGTTTTATCAAAACCTGCGTAAGGGCATGGAAAAGCAGGCTGCTGTTATTGAAAGCTTGCGTATAAATTTTTCCCCTATCTTTTTAACGTCAGTAACAACAGCAATAGGATTTTTAAGTCTTAATGCAAGCGATGCACCTCCGTTTAGAGATCTTGGAAATATCACGGCGATGGGTGTTATTTACGCATTCTTCTTTGCTGTTACTTTCCTACCGGCATTCGTATCGGTTTTACCGAGTCGCGCAAAAGTCAGAGAAGCTGGCAAAGCGACGGTTATGGACGGTTTGGCAAACTTTGTTATTCAATTTCGTCGACCTCTATTTTGGGGCATGGGAGCCATCATGGTTGCCTTGGCGTTGGTCGCGCCTAAGAATGAGCTAAACGATGTCTTTGTTCATTACTTTGATGAGTCCGTACCGTTTCGCGCAGAGGTGGATGAAATCACGGACAAACTCTCAGGTTTATACATCGTTGATTTTTCTGTCGACTCAGGTGAAGAGGGCGGGGTGAGTAAACCTTCCTTCCTGGCCGATGTTGAAAAATTTGAAAACTACCTGACAAGCTTGCCTGAGGTGCAGCATGTCAATGTCATAACCGAGACCATGCGACGATTAAATCGCAGCATGCACGGGGACGATCAGGCTTACTACAAGCTACCGGAAAGCCGGGAGCTATCCGCACAGTATTTGTTGCTGTACGAGATGTCTTTGCCGTACGGACTTGATCTGAACAATCAGATCAATTTTGATAAATCCACTACGCGTATCTCCGCAACTTTGGAAACGATTTCGACACAGGAAATGTTGCGTATCGAACAGGAGTCGGTTGCGTGGATGCAAGAAAACACGCCTGATATTGTGGCAACACCTTCTGGTCCCACCATCATGTTTTCGCACATCGGTATGAGAAATATCATCAGCATGCTTTCAGGAACTGGAATAGCATTGGTATTGATATCTCTTATCCTGGTATTTGCACTTCGATCGGTTAAGTTCGGTGCCATCAGCCTTATCCCCAATATTGCGCCAGCACTCATGGCATTTGGTGTTTGGGGTATGTTGGTGGGTGAAGTTGGACTCGCGGTATCGGTGGTGGTGGCAATGACGCTGGGTATCGTTGTCGATGACACCATTCACTTTTTGAGTAAGTACTTAAGAGCGCGGCGCGAACGCGGTATGAATACCGAAGATGCCATTCGGTATGCGTTCAATACGGTGGGTGTTGCATTAACCGTTACCACTGTTGTTCTGGTAGCAGGGTTTATGGTTATCGCTCAGTCAAACTTCCAAGTTAATTCTCAGATGGGGCTGCTAACAGCCATCACGATTGCGATCGCTTTGATTGTCGATTTTCTCTTTTTACCAACGCTACTGTTACTGGTTGATGGTGACAAGAAGACAACGGAAGAGGCGAGTCCCAGTGATACAAACGTTGCTGGATCAACAGCATGATCGGCTTCAACCCTATTCTATTTTTATTCGTTTTAAGCAGTAAGTCAGGGAGATAATTATGATGTTAAACAAACGCTCAGTTAAGAAACCTCTGTTGCTACTCGCAGCCGGCCTCTTTGCATCGACTATGGCTGTGGCACAGACAGCCGAAGAACGTGGGTTGGAAATTGCGACAGCTGTACAGTCGCAAGATGATGGCTTTGTCGATTCTGAATCTGCAATGACTATGACACTTATCAACCGGTCAGGTAAAAAGAGTGTTCGTAAGCTCCGATCACGCGTGTTGGAAGTACAAGGCGATGGCGACAAGAGTATTTCAATATTCGACCAGCCAGCTGATGTTAAAGGTACAGCTAGCTTGTCGCATTCGCACGCCTTAGAAGCTGATGAGCAGTGGTTGTTTCTACCTGCGCTTAAGCGGGTAAAGCGAATCTCTTCCAAGAATAAGTCCGGTCCATTCATGGGAAGTGAATTTGCTTTTGAAGACATCAGCTCGCAGGAAGTTGAAAAGTACACTCACAAATACATTGGCGATGAGGAATTCAATGGTGTGCTGGCGCACAAGATTGAAGCGGTTCCGGCGTATAAGTATTCGGGTTATACACGACTGATCAACTGGATTGATGCGGAAAGAATGGTACCGGTTAAGGTTGAGTACTTTGATAGAAAGAACTCTCCTCTAAAAATCTTAGAGATCGACAACTATGAACGTTATCTTGATAAATTCTGGCGAGCTGGTCGTATGCAGATGAAAAACTTGCAAACCGGAAAAAGCACCATCCTTGAGTGGTCGGACTACGAGTTTCAAACGGGTCTGACAGACAAGGATTTTGATAGCAAGGCACTTAAGCGAATTCGATAGCCATGCAGAAGATGTTGCGTTCAACGGTAGCAGCGTTGGTATTTTGTATAGCGCCTTCCGCTGCTATTGCCGAAATAGAAACCCGAGGGAATTTCAGTTTGCAATTGCAGACATTCCCTTCGGATCCTATCCATGAGGCTGACCATAGTTTCGGGTATTCCTTCTCTACGGAGATTGAGTTTTATACACCCGTTGGTGAAAACGGCTCCTTAACTTTTACCCCATTTCTACGCGTTGATCAGCAAGATGATGAGCGCAGCCACGCGGATTTTCGGGAGTTCGTGTACGCCCAGTACGGTGATACCTGGGAATTTAAAATCGGTGTGGGTAAAGTTTTCTGGGGTGTTGCGGAGTCGGACAATCTGGTTGATGTTATTAACCAGACAGATCTTGTAGAAAACGATGACTCTGCGGCCAAGCTTGGTCAGCCAATGATCAACTTGCTTCTTATTCGTGATTGGGGCGATATTGATTTATACATATTGCCTGGATTTCGGCCTCAGACATTTCCGGGGATGGATGGTAGACCGCGACCACCATTAGTCGTGGACACCGAGAATGCACTGTACGAGTCGGGTGAGCGGGCAAAGCATATCGACATAGCGGGTCGAGTCAGTTTCGCATACGAGGAATGGGATGTTGGCGCACATGTCTTCCATGGTACGGCTCGTGATCCTCAGTTTCGATTTAATCCGGCTAGCGGTACTGTCGTGCCGTTCTATGCCCAGCAAACCCAGTTAGGTTTGGATGTGCAAGCAACCTTGGAAAGCTGGTTGTTAAAAGGCGAGTTAGTCTATCGCATCGGTGATGAGTTCGAAGACCATGCAGCGCTGGTTACCGGGTTTGAATACAGTTTCTACGATATCCAGGAGTCAGGGGCTGATATTGGCATTGTCACTGAATGGCTGTACGACGAAAGGCAAGAAGATGCTGATCAACCCTTTCAAAACGATTTACTTGTCGGTTTGAGGCTAGCCTTGAATGATGAGCAATCTCTTGAAGGTCTGCTAGGTGTCATTTCAGATTTAGACCATGGTTCTCAACTTATAACCTTGGAAGGTAGCCGCCGGTTCGGCGCAAACTTTAAGGGTAGCGTGCAGCTAACCCTGTTTGAAAACGTGGACGAGGATGCACAGTTTTCCGGGTTTGATGATGAAGACAATTTACAGATAGAGCTTTCTTACTTTTTTT
>CAZCKD010000235.1:0-5336 GCA_964498925.1 uncultured Granulosicoccaceae bacterium | reverse complement strand
TTCCATTGTTCAACATCCATATCACACTCGACAGAACAGGAAGGACAATAGGTACGGATAAGTCTCTGGGCAATAACACCAATAAGTGTTGAACGAATTAAATAGTACGGTACGCCCAACTCAATTAAACGAGTCACCGCAGAAGCTGCATCATTTGTGTGCAAGGTTGATATAACAAGGTGACCTGTCAACGCTGCTTGAACCGCCATCTGCGCAGTTTCCGCATCACGAATCTCTCCCACCATGATGATGTCCGGATCTTGTCGTAGTAACGTCTTGACCCCAGAGGCGAAATCAAGATTAATGTTGTTTTGAACCTGCATTTGATTAAATGCAGGCACCACTAATTCGATGGGGTCTTCAATCGTGCAGACATTAACTTCCGGTGTTGCCAACGATTGCAACGAACTGTACAACGTTGTGGTCTTGCCTGATCCGGTTGGCCCAGTGACTAACAATATGCCATTCGGTTGCTGAATCATGTTGTTCCAAATACCCGCCTCACGCGTATCGAATCCCAGCTGCGATTGATCTTTAACCAACACCTCCGGATCGAAAATTCGCATGACCATCTTTTCACCAAAAGCCGTTGGCATGGTTGAGATGCGCAGCTCTACCTCTTTTCCTTCATCGTTACGCGTCTTAAGACGACCATCCTGCGGACGTCTTTTCTCTGCAACATCAAGCCTGCCAAGAATTTTCAATCGACTGGTAACCGCCGCCATGACCGCTGCAGGCATGTCGTAAACCTGCTGCATAACACCATCAATACGAAATCGAACAGCACCGGTGTCTCGCCTTGGTTCTAAGTGAATATCACTTGCACGCTGCTCGTAGGCGTACTGCAATAACCAGTCAACGATACTGATAACGTGACTATCATTCGCTTCAAGTTGACCACTCTTGCCAAGCTCCATGAGCTGTTCAAGATTCTGTACCGCACTGGATTGGTAGCTCTGCTCTGCATTCGCGCCCAGGATGGACTTAGACACTGAATACAAGTCTGTGAGATAACGAGATATGTCGGACGGGTTGCACAGGACAAGTCGAATGTCCTTTTTCAACGCCTGCATGAGCTCATGCTGCCATTCATCGTAGTAAGGCTCGCTGGTACCAAACACGACATAGTCCGCATGCACTTCAACGCAGATAACGTTAAACCGACTGGCATAAGCATGAGAGGTAACTGCCGTGACTGACGGTACGTCGATCTGCAATGGATCGATTCGCATCCACGGCAGGTTCACTTTTTCCGACAACCAGCGTGTTAGAAAATTTAGATCGATTCGCTCTTTCGGATTTCGGGCATTCATCCAACCACCGGCAGCGATTCGCTCCAATGGCCCTGCACTGGGTTTGGTAGAAGGTGTTTTGGCGAGCGAGCGAAGCAACTCGCAATTGGACTCTTCGATTAGCCCGTCCAGTAGCAAGCCATCTAGCAATGCTTCCAGCTCCAGCTTACCGGTCGCCGGATTAGCGAATCTTCTTCCGTTTTCTGTAAGCACGACGTAGCCGCAATAGGATGTGTAACGATGCTATCGACTTTTTACAAAATACCCGTATGCAACCACGTCACAAGGTTCCTCCAACCCTGCAATGTGCTGCCGAGTTGTGACACACTCGATACCTTGTTATCAAGCTCGATGCGGTACACAGAAATAACGTGCCGCTAAAAGCGTGTTCCAGCTCTCAATTGCAAACGTCATCTCATGGCTCGAATACTTATTCTGTACGACACGAACTCCGGCAATACCTATGACATGGCTAAGATGATCGGCCGAGGCGTAGATGCCACCGATGGCTGCACCGCCGTTATAAGGAGCGTGCCTAAAGTCGGCGACCGTTCATCCAGCCGTTTACCCGAAATACCTGAGGACGGCGCACCCACAGCGAGTCCATCAGATCTCATCGAGTTTGACGGACTGATCATGGGGAGTCCCACGCACTTCGGCAACATGTCAGCATCAATGAAACATTTCCTGGATCAAACAACAGAGCAGTGGTTCGCAGGGTCCCTTACCGGCAAACCTGCTGCTGTGTTTACCTCCACCGGCAGCATGCACGGCGGCCAGGAAAGCACCTTACTGACCATGATGATCCCGCTGATGCATCACGGCATGCTGCTCTGCGGACTCCCCTACTCTAATCCGTCACTGATGCAGACACTTAGAGGCGGTACACCCTACGGCGCCAGTCATGTCGCCGGGGAAGACGGTCGATCCAAACTCGATACTCATGAATCGACATTGTGCAAAGCCTTGGGACAACGGGTAGCATCTATCGCTGCCTCTCTTACACAAAGCAGCTCCAGCCAAACCCATACACATGGCTAAGAAAAACAGAAAACCCAGGTTCGAATCTCCTCGCCATGCAGCCATTGGTCGTAAGCTGACGCTAATAGGCTACTTCGGATTGCTTGTACTCATTTTGAATTGGTTCACCTGGTTATCGCCGCCGGAACGTGTACCAAGATCGATTGTGTTAGCAGCGCTCACTATTCCCCTGCTCTTTCCTTTACGCGGCATTATTCACAGTCGTCGTTACACGCATCAATGGATTGGATTTCTGAGCATGCTGTACTTCATCATTGGCGTTGATGTCTGGTACAACCACCAGGCGTTGGAAAAGTACCTTGGCGCGAGCATGGTGATACTCAGTCTTCTATTGATGGTCGGCAGTAGTATGTATGCGCGTTACACGCCAACACCACCAGAGCAAAGGAAACCGGTAGAACCGGAAGAATCCTAACTAGCAGAGACCGGCATTGCATCAGAGGCACTTTCCGCAATGGCGATACGCTCGCCTTCATCAAACACCGTCTTTATAAAAGGAATGGTAATTCGGCGTTGCTCACTCAGTGATACTTCATCCAGCGTATCCACCACTTGTTTTAAAGACGATATTCGACGTGGAAAGCGTCGGAGTACGTAGCCGAGCACTTCGTCGCTGGCTTCAAGGGAGCGTCTTTCGATTTCTTGTTTAAAGGCTTCTCGCAATTCATCGTCGTCGAGCGGATGCAAGTGGAGTACAAGATCCCAAGCAAGGCGTGTTTGCAGATCGTTAAGCTTTAAACCAAGATCGTCAGGCGCTCGGTCTGCCGCGAATAGCATCTTGGTATCTGACTCGCGGCAACGATTCATGCAATGAAACAGCGCAACTTCTGAATCACGGTCCAGGCGTTGTAGATCATCGATACAGAGTAGATCTACGTTTTCCATACCGTCTATGGCCCCCGGGTGATTTACTAACTCGCCGGGAATGTAAGCAACACGGTAGCCACGATGGCTAAATGCCTGACAGGCCGCTGAGAGCATGTGAGATTTACCCGTCCCTCGCTCACCCCAGACATAAATTTGTTGATTCTCTATGCCGCCCTCAGCCAAGGCCCTTATTGAATTTGTTGCCAGGGCGTTGGTATCGCCTGCATGGAAACTATCAAACGAGGCGGCAGGCGCCGTGTCCAACGCCAATGTCAGTTGCGGGTGCATATGGGCAGCCGATAATCTCTAGCGATTGATTTCCAAGGCCAGATCGGCATTCGACGAAAGATCGTCGGCAAATCCGTTGGTCGACACCTGAGTTCTTCTAAGCCAGCGTTGCGCTTGTGCCGCCGTTTCGATGTCTCTGAGTGAGCCACGCGGTATGACGGCAAATACAGCCGTGTTATTGCCCACTTCTTTAGGGAAGACTGTCGCCACATTGGGCACTGACTCGAAAAATCGCATGACGGATGCGTAGTCTCCTAAAGAGCTCATCGAGCCAACCCAGACCAGTCCTTCAGTGTCTGAGGCAGCATCACCACCGTAACGATAGCTTGTGTCTGAGAAGCTTGCACTAGCTAGGATGGACATACCCTTCTGCAACGCGTCATCGAGATTGGGAGAGTCGAAGCTCACCTCGGATCGCTGGCCATTCGTTATCTTGATCCATACCCCGCGCCAGGCTCGGGATCCGTTCCTGCTAAGGTTGCCAATGAGAGTTGTTGACTGCTCATAGCGATCCGATGCAGCAGTGATGGCGTCAACATCGGATTGGAGAAAGTCGTCAACCGTCACCGCCTGTTTATCAGCTTCATCGCCAACTGGAAATACAAGCGTTACACCCAGTGCTCCGGCAATCTCTCTAGAGCGAGATTTGACGTTCACCGCTTCCGGATCAGAAATCATGATGTTGCGTTGATCATCTTGAATGAGCATCCAGACCAAAGCTGAGTTTGCTGACCGTATCGATGCAACCCGTCGCTTAGAAGGGTCTTTTCCGCTGGACACATCTATAAGCTCACGCACTAACTGGCGATCAAACGTGACAGCCATCATTTGAGTGGCTTCACCGGTGGATCGAACACGCTCGGTGATTGGTGTTTCTGTGGAGATAAACGTACCGAGACTGGGCGTTCGGTAGGTAAAGCTTGAGACATACTGTTCGGCGTTTTGCAGCCCCTCCCGAATCTCGTCACGGTTCAGAATAGTTTTGTCACCACTGTTGTTGAGTAGAACTCTGCGAAGCGCCACGCTGTATGCCGCTGACTGCTCTGAAATGCTTCGATCAGCTACTGCAACCTCAACACTATAGGCGTCCGATTGGGCCCAGGCCGTAGAGCCTGCAAAGAGCATTGCACACAGCGCAAACGCCATGAGGCGCAGGCTATGGGCCACGTTGCCAGCGCCAATCCAGCCAGCGAGCTGGTTTTTTTGATTAATTCGAGTCATCTTGATTGCCTGTTGAGCTTCTCATCAACATCACGGATCCTTTAAGCGTATCATTGATGGCCTGCCAAACATCCCAATCGGCGCGTTTTTCCGCCAAAGACATTTCAATGAAAAATAGTCCAGACGGAGCCTCCTCCGAATCCGCCGGCCTCAGCTACGCAGATGCTGGCGTCAATATTGACGCTGGAAACGAACTGGTCCAGAAAATCAAACCTTTGGTGGCCAGAACAAAACGCCCTGGGGTGCTGGGCGGTATCGGTGGTTTCGGTGGCATGTTTGAGTTACCGGTCGATAAATACCAACAACCTGTCATGGTATCCGGCGCTGATGGCGTGGGCACCAAATTGCGCCTGGCCATTGAGCTGGGGATCCACGACACAATCGGTATTGACTTGGTTGCCATGTGCGTCAATGACATCATCGTTTGTGGGGCTGAGCCATTGTGGTTTCTGGACTATCTCGCCACCGGAAAACTCGACGTTGAACAGGCCCAACATATTATTAGCGGTATCGCTGAAGGCTGTGTTCAATCCGGCGCTGCACTACTCGGTGGCGAAACCGCAGAGATGCCCGGCATCTACGCAGGCGATGACTACGATTTAGCGGGCTTTGCCGTCGGGGTCGTTG
>CAZCKD010000234.1:0-5348 GCA_964498925.1 uncultured Granulosicoccaceae bacterium | reverse complement strand
TCTAATTCTAGAAGGCCGAACTGATGCCCAAGATAACCCAATATATTGTCAGGTAGTTTGCGATTATCCCAACCGGTTTCTGTCCAGAATAATGCAAGGAAAACCAGGGCAATTAAAGCGGCAAACACGGAGGCGTGAAAGTCACCTTTACCACGACGGAATTTGAATAAGTCCTCCGCTTTAAACTTCGTGTCCGGGGGGCATTCACTCTTGAATTGCATTGTTGAATCAACAGAATCGACCGGCATTTGCTCGTCGAACAACAGCAAATCTTCAATCGTTTTCGCGTCGGTATTCAACGACAAAAAATCCGCGTTTTGAGGATGGTACTCATACAACGAAATTTATCAGAGTTTGGTGGCGAGATCACGGAATAAAAGCTTTATAAGCGACCTCAAAGTACCCCGGCTTTTAGGAAAGAAATACCCCTTAGTTCGTTATACCCGGCAAATTCAGTCCATTCTCTCGCGCACAATTCTGGGCATCCTCATACCCGGCATCAGCATGCCGCATCACCCCCGTTGCAGGATCATTCCATAGCACTCGCCCTAATCGCTTATCAGCCTCTGCTGTGCCATCACAGCAGATCACCATGCCTGAGTGTTGCGAGAAACCCATTCCCACACCACCACCGTGATGCAGTGATACCCAGGTTGCACCGGAGGCCGTATTAAGAAGTGCATTCAACAGCGGCCAATCTGAAACAGCATCCGAACCATCTTTCATGGATTCAGTTTCACGATTCGGGGACGCAACCGAACCGGAATCAAGATGATCGCGGCCGATAACGACCGGTGCGGATAGTTCGCCGGTTCGCACCATCTCATTAAACGCAAGGCCCAGCACATGCCTCACGCCCAACCCTACCCAACAAATGCGTGCGGGTAGCCCTTGAAACTCAATGCGCTCGCGTGCCATGTCAAGCCACTTGTGCAAATGTGGGTCTGCAACCAGCTCTTTTACTTTTGCATCTGTTTTATAGATATCTTCAGGATCGCCCGATAAAGCACACCATCGGAACGGGCCAATGCCTCGACAAAACAAGGGACGGATGTAGGCCGGGACAAAGCCCGGGAAAGCAAAAGCGTTTTCCAACCCTTCCTCTCGAGCCACTTGACGTATGTTGTTTCCATAGTCCAGCGTTGGAATCCCTGCATTCCAAAAATCAACCATGGCACCAACCTGCACTTTCATGGATGCACGAGCTGCTTTCTCTACTGACTTAGGGTCAGATTCTTGTTTTTCATGCCACTGAGCAACTGTCCAACCTTGCGGTAAATAACCATGTGTAGGGTCGTGAGCACTGGTTTGATCCGTCACTATATCCGGTCTGACATTGCGTTTAATCAATTCAGGGAAAACGTCGGCAGCATTTCCAATCAACGCAACAGAACGCGCTTCCCCGGCACTAGTCCAACGATCAATCAGTGCGAGTGCCTCATCAAGAGAGTTTGTTTTCTCATCGACGTAGCGCGTTTTTAATCGCGCATCGACTCGAGATTCATCACATTCAACGGCTAAGCAGCAGGCTCCAGCCATAACAGCGGCCAACGGTTGAGCACCGCCCATCCCTCCAAGACCACCGGTAAGTATCCATTTGCCTGTTAAGTTGCCATCGTAGTGTTGGCGTCCCGCTTCAACGAATGTTTCGTACGTGCCTTGCACAATACCTTGAGTGCCAATGTAGATCCACGAGCCTGCCGTCATCTGACCATACATCGCCAAACCCTTTTTATCGAGTTCGTTAAAGTGATCCCAGGTTGCCCAATGGGGTACTAAATTCGAATTGGCAATTAGCACGCGGGGTGCATCGGCATGTGTACGGAAAACACCGACAGGCTTTCCAGACTGCACCAGCAGTGTTTCGTCATCTTCCAAGGTCTTAAGGCTTGCAACAATTTTATCGAAGTCTTCCCATGTGCGAGCGGCTCGACCAATACCGCCATAAACCACAAGCTCATTTGGGTTCTCTGCAACATCTGGATGCAAGTTATTCATAAGCATCCGCATAGGGGCTTCAGTCAGCCAACTCTTGGCGCTGATGTTCGTACCCGTATCGGGAAATACTTGACGCTGATTATGTCGTGAATCAATAGGACTATTCATTAAAGGTCACCACTGACCGGCAAACATTCGCTTGTATATAGGATTAAAACCAATGCGATACATCAGTTCAGATGGATGCTCTACATCCCAAATGGCTAGATCTGCGCGCTGGCCAATCTGTACAGTTCCGCAGTCATCCAGCCTTAAAGCTCTGGCTGCGTTCCTTGTGACTCCAGCAAGTGCTTCTTCGGTTGTCATTTTAAACAGGGTACAGGCCATATTCATGGTTAATAAAAGCGAGCTGAGCGGTGATGAGCCTGGATTACAATCGGTCGCTAATGCCATGGGGACCTTATATTGACGTAAGTCACTCATCGGTGGCATCTGCGTTTCATTTAACGTGTAAAAAGCACCTGGCAACAACACAGCAACACAGTCTGCCTTAGCTATCGCTTTTATATCCTGCTCGTTTGCGTATTCAATATGGTCGACCGACATCGCGCCGTACCGCGCGGCAAGCTGCGTTCCACCACTATTGGATAACTGCTCTGCATGCAGCTTTACCGGCAACCCAAAATTCCGCGCCGCTTGAAACACACGCTCAATCTGGTTGGCATTGAATGCAATACCCTCACAGAAGCCATCTACGGCATCGACTAAATTTTCCTCGGTAGCAGCCTGCAGCGTTGGAAGGCAAACTTGATCTATATAGTCTTCAGCACGTCCCTCATACTCCGCTGGAACCGCATGTGCCCCTAGAAACGTTGTCTTAATACGAACATTCCGAAGAGACTCAAGCATTCTCGCGGCGCGCAACATACGTAATTCAGTATCACGATCTAAACCATAGCCCGACTTTACTTCCAACGTAGTGACACCTTCTGAAATGAGGGTATCTAAACGAGGCAAGGCAGATTGAGCAAGTTCTTCCGCACTCTGGTTGCGCGTATCGGTAACCGTTGACACTATGCCACCACCGGCGCGCGCTATTGCTTCATAGCTTGCCCCGGCAAGACGCATCTCGAATTCCCTGGCGCGGTTTCCCCCGTGCACGATATGCGTGTGGCAGTCTATTAACGCAGGCGTGATAAGACGCCCACCCAAATTCACCTGCTCTTCATCACTGTCAATTCGCGGTAATTGAGCCTGATTCCCTAACCAGACAATATTGCCATCCAACACCCTGACACTAGCATTTTGAATCAGCCCATAAGGTGTATCGCTTCCACCCACCATGGTTGCCACTGAAGCGTTGGTCAGAAGCATATCTATTCTATGTTTAATCGCATTTGTGTCTATTATGTACTCGCCTTTATGACTGTCAAGCTCATTCAACTATGACCACACTTTTCGCCGAGCAAGCCTTGCTCCCCTCAGGATGGGCAAAGAACGTCACCGTGAGGATCGGCCTAAGCGGTCGTATTGAGAACGTTGCATCCAACACGTCTTCGCATTTGAATGAAAATGCTGCTGATCACAAAGTGGACGTGCTACTGCCCTCACCTGTCAATGTTCATAGCCATGCGTTTCAGCGCGCTATGGCGGGTTTAACCGAAGGACGCGGACCCAATCCCAACGACTCATTCTGGACTTGGCGACAGCTGATGTTCTCGTTTCTAGATCAGTTAACACCCAAGGATGTTGAAGCTATTGCGGCCTTTGTACAAATGGAGATGCTGGAATCCGGCTATGCCACTAATACCGAATTTCATTACCTGCATCACCAAGCAAACGGCGCTACCTACGACAATTTATCTGAAATGTCTGATCGTATTGTTGCCGCAACTAAGTCAAGTGGCATCGGCCTGACACTTCTGCCTGTTCATTATGAATTCGGAGGATGCGACCGTAGAGGTCTTGGTAGCGGGCAGGTCCGTTTTGGTAATACTTTTGAGCGTTTCGCAACACTCTTCGAGGGTGCGGAAAAAGGTATTAAATCATTACCCGATGATGCAGCAATAGGGATTGCACCACACAGCTTACGCGCGATAGCGCCTGAAGATATTTCTCGCCTGACGCAACTTGCCAATGGCCGGCCTATACATCTTCATCTTGCAGAACAAACTGCGGAAGTAGATGAAGTCAAAGCCGCCTGGGGTAAACGACCTGTCGAATGGATCCTCGATAATGCAGACATCAGCAGTCAATGGTGCATGATCCATTGCACACAAATGCTACCTCACGAAACCGAAGCGCTTGCTAAATCAGGAGCGATCGCAGGACTTTGTCCGATTACAGAATCCAGTCTTGGCGATGGTATTTTTGATGGCCTTCGGTGGTTGGAGCATGGGGGTCAAATTGCTATTGGTTCAGACTCCAATATTAGAATCTCACTCTCCGAAGAGCTACGAACGCTTGATTATTCTCAACGACTTCGCGATCACTCACGAGCAGCCCTGGCCACTCAACACAAATCAACGGCTAGAAACCTGTTCGATACTATTTTACAAGGCGGTGCAACAGCCGCAGCCCGACATTGCGGGAAAATCGAATCAGGATACTGGGCAGATTTGATGACTCTTGATACAGACCATGTTGATCTTGACGGTAGAGTCGGCGATGTAATGCTAGACACTTACGTTTTCGCGGGCGACGATTCTATGATTAAAGATGTTTGGTCTGCCGGTCGGCATCAGGTACAGGAAGGAAGGCATATTCATCGCGATACTATCGAGCGACGGTATCGCGAGACTCTACAGAAGCTAAAACACTGAATGTGATACGCACATCATGACCTAGGGGACATTGAGGTCATGCGTTAAGCCAAACAGCCAACGCCTCATTGGTATCACGTACATTCTCAAGCGTTGGCAGATGGCCCGCATCATCAATAACACGCAGTTGAGATCCCGCTATTTGTTGATGCATATACTCATGCCGACTCACAGGACACAAAATATCGTGTTTTCCACACAACACCAGCGTTGGAACCTCGATACCCCTTAACGTTTCTGTTTGATCGACACGTGAAGATAACGCTGTTGATTGGCGTATAAATACAGACGCCCCTAGCGTCATTGCCATCTCCATACAAAGATCAAGATGGCCCTGCCTTTCAGGCCCCTCCACCAAATACAGTGGCTTCATCTCATCTCGCATAACATCGGCAAGCTTCCCTGCCTCTACTTGCTGAATCTGTAGTAATCGATTTCGCGTTGTCTCTTTAGGCTCTGCCAGAGGATTGGTATCTAACAACGCAAGCCGTTCGACTCGATCAGGCGCTTTGGCCATGATATCCATGGCAACTATCCCTCCCATGGATAAACCGGCCAACGCAAATGTATCTGGCGCTTTATTGATAA
>CAZCKD010000233.1:0-5355 GCA_964498925.1 uncultured Granulosicoccaceae bacterium | reverse complement strand
TGAAACGCTGGCTTGATGTATTCGCTGTTTTCGGGGCCGCTGTGATTGCCACATACTTTGCCAGATACGCGGTTAAAACCAATGTTTTTTCTGAGATGCTGAATGATCGCACTCAAGGTCAGGATCAAATTCCTGAATGGGTGGTCACCTTGCTATCGCTACCAAGTCGCTCGTTTGGAGAGTGGGGAAGCGCCATGGAGAATAGCTCCAGCGAATTAGTCTACACCCCGGTCTGGATACCTCAGATTGCGATGTCAATCGGCACAATCCTTTTGGCAATTGCACTTTGGGATACGTTGTATCGAATGTTGATAACAGGCTCGAACCCTATAGTGTCGGAGTCAGTAGAATGACCGAAGCCTATGCAACGATAGTCTTTCTATTCGTACTGTTCACGCTACTCGGTTCCTCCATTTGGATTGGTCTGGCGCTGATGGGTGTTGCATGGGTCGGTATGGAAATGTTTACCGTACGGCCTGCCGGTGACGCCATGATTACCACTATCTGGACGGGTGCGAGTAGTTGGACATTAACAGCGTTGCCCCTATTCATCTGGATGGGCGAGATTCTTTACCGCACGCGATTGTCCCAGGACATGTTTCGCGGTCTTGCGCCTTGGATGCGTTGGTTGCCAGGAGGCCTGCTACACACCAACATCGCGGGTTGTACCATCTTCGCTGCGGTGTCTGGTTCATCAGCTGCAACACTGACCACTGTTGGCAAAATGTCCATTCCTGAATTGCGGCAACGCGGGTATCCCGAGTACATGATTGTGGGCACCTTAGCGGGAGCGGCTACTCTAGGTCTTATGATTCCTCCATCGCTTACGCTCATCGTCTACGGTGTCTCGATCAACGAAAGTATTATTAAGTTGTTTATGGCCGGGATAGTCCCTGGGCTCATTCTGGCAGGCCTTTTTATGTCCTATATCATGGCTTGGCATTTTATCCGCCCCAGTCAAAGGCCTGAGCGGGAACCCTCTATGCGGTTCTCTGAAATGCTTTCTGAAAGTCGTTTTTTAATTCCCGTTTTAGCTCTGGTGTTTGCCGTCATTGGCTCTATGTATTTTGGTTGGGCGACTGCAACTGAGGCGGCAGCAGTGGGTGTTATCGGTGCGCTGACCCTGGCTATACTTCAGCGCTCTTTAACGCCAAAGGCTTTCTTTGAAAGCCTGATGGGTGCAACCAGAACCTCAGCAATGATTGCACTGATACTCATGGGAGCAGCCTTTTTATCGCTTTCCATGGGCTTTACCGGGTTGCCACGGGCATTGGCTGCCTGGATTGACGGTATGCAATTGTCGCCGATTGTATTAATTGCCGCACTTACCGTCTTCTACATCATTCTAGGGATGTTCCTTGATGGCATTTCTTCGGTTGTACTGACAATGGCTATTGTGGAGCCCATGATCCGCCAAGCGGGTATCGATGTCATTTGGTTTGGCATTTTCATCGTCGTCGTTGTCGAAATGGCTCAGGTAACGCCACCTATTGGATTCAACTTATTTGTATTGCAAGGAATGACGAAACACGAAATTGGCTACATTTCGAAAACTGCGATACCGATGGTTGGATTGATGCTATTGATGGTGATAATCCTCGTCGCATTTCCTCAGATAGCTACGTGGTTACCCAACAATATTAGGCAATAGGCTGTGGAGCCCTTAGTCACCGTATTACAGTTGGATACCCATTTTCCTAGGGTTCCCGGTGACGTCGCCAGCGCTGAGACGTATAACGGCGACATCGAAATAATACGAATTCCATCGGCAACGGTTGATACGATAGTCAGCAAACGTCCTGACCTTATCGATATTGCTCCGTTCGAAAAAGCCATCTGCGACGCGCAAGGTCAAATCATCGTTTCATCCTGTGGTTTTTTATCTTATTGGCAACACCATCTTGAGCAACTGACAGAGAGGCCTTTTATAAGCTCTTCGCTCACCGCGTTTGAAAGCCTAAGTAAAACGTTTACGCCTGGTGAAGTACTAACGTTAACCTATGATGAAAGTAGCCTTGCGGCGCTGCATTTCGGTGTTTATTCAAGTTATTCAAATGAGATATTAGGGTTGCCTATTGAAGCGCATCTTCGTCGCGTCATTTCAGAAAACTTAACTGAAATAAACGTCGATCTCGTTGCGCAGGAATTAGCGGATCTCTTGTTGTCAAACCAAAGCCCTCGTCACAAGCACTTGGTATTGGAATGTACAAATTTGCCGCCCTATAAAGCGCGTTTAAAGGCCGAGACTGGATTAGAAATAACTGACATTTTGACGTGCGTGGAATCCGTACAGCCGGGCACAATTCGCAGTGAATTTTTAATGTGAAGAACTAATATGAGCGCAACATCACTATGAGCGTGACTTCAGGCTTTGCTTCTGCAAAAGATACGGATGCATCAACAATACCAGTGATTGATGTTTCGGGTGCTATAAGCGGTAATGATATCGAAGGCGTTGCTAACGCTATTTATAAAGCAGCAACCACTCATGGATTTTTCTATATCTGCGAGCATGGGATAAATCAACAACTTCTAGAACAAGCATTTGCAGTATCCAAAGCATTTTTTGAACAACCAGAAGCGAACAAAGAAACCATAGCGGTAAACACACATCAGAGAGGCTGGATGGCACAAGGTATGTCTCATCTGCCGGGTGCTAAAACTCACGATCTAAAAGAGGTGTTTTTTTGGGGTACACGGACGTCGCCGGACGACCCTGATGTTCTAGCTGGAAAACCACTTGTAGCGGTTAATCAATGGCCGAACGAATCCTTTCCGCGACTACAAGCCGAGTTGCTTCCTTATTACGACGCTGTCTGTAAAGTCGCAGCTTGTCTTATGGCAGCTGTTGCTGTCAGCCTTGACCAAACAGCAGATTTTTTTAGCGCCTGTTATCAGCGGCCTTTAGCGCGTGGACAACTTGTTTACTATCCACCATCAACCGCTGTAGATGAATCGGTGGGGCGTTTTGGTGTAGCTCCGCACACAGACTTTGGCGTACTCACTCTCCTGCTACAAGACAATAGCGGAGGATTGCAAGTTAAGAGTAAATCTGGCGAATGGATAGAAGCACCGCCGATAGATGGGACGTTGGTTTGTAATATCGGCGATCTTCTCGCGCGATGGAGTAACAACCGTTTTTCCTCCACCGTGCACAGAGTGGTCAACCGATCAAAAAGTGCGCGCTACTCCATTCCTGTATTTTTTGACCCGAACACAGACACGATTATTGATCCTATCGATCTAGGCGTATCTATAGAAGAGAGTAAGTTTTCACCTGTTAAGGCGGGTGAGCATATAGCCAGTAGGAATCGGAAGAGTTTTTCGCAATACAAAGATTAAGACACTAAAGTCAGTGGGTAAACCATAGGTTATCGGGTTAGATCTATGTTTTTGACTGGTCGGATGACTAGTATGGGTGAGGCCACTGCTAACCCTTAAGGCAACAAAACCGGCCCGC
Source organism: uncultured Granulosicoccaceae bacterium (assembly GCA_964498925.1). Taxonomy (GTDB): domain Bacteria; phylum Pseudomonadota; class Gammaproteobacteria; order Granulosicoccales; family Granulosicoccaceae; genus Granulosicoccus. The sequence goes on along the minus strand of CAZCKD010000233.1, from coordinate 1,895 downwards.
GTTCACGAAAACTCAAGCCCACTGCATCGCCGGGTTTAAAATCGGTCACGACATCTGACACCACAAAAACATCACCTACAGCAGTTTTAACTTGATATTCCATATGGCTGCCAGCGTACGCACTCTTTAATACTTCGCCTTTTAAACTGTTCTGGTGTTCTGCCGGAACGATGTTAATTGCCATTGGACGTACCGCTACGCGTCCTTCTCCGACGACGTTGCCATTGCTCGGCACAGAGAGATTTAATTCTCCAATTCTCACTGTTGCAACTGAATCATTTACGTCAGTTATGGATGCATCGAAAAGATTCGCTTCTCCGATGAAATCTGCGACGAACTCATTCACGGGATTATCGTAAAGATTACGTGGCGTGCCTATTTGCGCAATGACTGCATTATTCATAACAATAATTCGATCGGACACGGCTAATGCTTCTTCCTGATCGTGAGTGACGTAGACGACGGTCAGGCCCAGATTTGTTTGTATTTCCCGTATGTCTTCTCGCACTTGTCTTCGCAATTTTGCGTCGAGGTTTGATAATGGTTCGTCGAAAAGTAGAACCTGTGGCTCTAACACGAGTGCTCTGGCGACTGCGACTCTTTGCTGCTGCCCTCCGGATAGTTCGCTTGGCAATCGGTTGCCATACCCGCTGAGACCTACTAACTCTAAACCGTTTTCAGCTTTATCGCGAATCTCTGCCTTTGTTCTTTTCGAAATGCGTAATCCATAGGACACATTTTCCATTACAGACATGTGGGGGAAAAGTGCGTAGGACTGAAACACCATGGAGACATCGCGGTCTGTTGCTGGGAGCTTTGTGACATCGTCGTTACCAATTTTGATAGTGCCAGATGTTGCCATTTCTAACCCTGCGATCATGCGCAGTGTTGTCGTCTTGCCACAACCGGAAGGGCCTAATAAGGTAACGAGCTCTCCGGCTTCGACATGTAAGGACACATCATCCACAGCCGTCACATCAGTACCATACACTTTGCTTACATTTTCAAAGGTTACCGATGCGGCTTTATTGCCGAATTCCGATTGGCTCATAAAAACCCCGTGTGTATTAATTAACGCCTGACTGTGAAAGCCGTCGTTTAGTGTTACTGCGACCCACCGCAAATTGCATGAGACCAACGATTGTCAGCATCACTACAATCAAAGTGGACGAGTACGCAATGGCGATGCCGTAGTCGTTATTTTCAACGCGGCCAATGATGTAGCTTGTAGCCATATTGAATTCGGCACTGACCAAAAAGATAACTGCACTGATGGCTGTCATGGCGCGTACAAAGCTAAATACGAGCGCTGCAAGAATGGCTGGTCGCATCAATGGCAGTATTACCCGGGTAAAGGTTCGCCAGGTGCTAGCCCCTAAGGTTAAAGATGCTTCATCAAGACTCTTGTCTATCTGAGACATTGAAGCAATGCCAGCGCGTACCCCGACAGGCATATTTCTAAAAATAAAGCTGATAACCAATATGGCTCCGGTTCCTGTCAATTCTATGGGCGGCACATTAAAGGCCAAAATATAGCTTACACCGATAACGGTTCCCGGAATGGCAAAGCTCAACATGGTGCCGAATTCGAATGCATTTTTACCGGCGAAGTTCTGTCTTACCAACAGCCATGCGGTGAGTAGTCCGACAATGGCGGTTAATGGTGCCGCGGTGCCTGCGATTTTTAATGTTGTCCAGAATGAATCCCAAGCAGCGCCTTTGAAGTGAATGCCGAAATCGTTGAATCCGATGCCGAAAGCCGCTATGTAGTGTTTAAACGTTAGTGTGTTGTTGAGACCCCATGTCTCAACAAAGCCGCCGTATAGAATCATGCCGTAGACGGTCAGTGTAAAAATAGTCCATACCAGAGCAATCAGATAGCAGGGCAGCATAAC
>CAZCKD010000232.1:0-5437 GCA_964498925.1 uncultured Granulosicoccaceae bacterium | reverse complement strand
CTGCGCGTGAGCCAACGTCATATCCCGCACGCTCATCCACGGAAAACCTGCTTTAGACCAATCGCATCGAGGTGACAGAGATTGCAGTAGCTCTCTGGATTTTGGGCCTGCCACAACGAGTATGGTGTGAGAAGCCGCCATCTCCGTGATGGTGACCGCATCAGGTTTGTAATGATTGAGCCAATCCAGATCATGCCACTCAGCCGCTGCCGCTGAACCAAACCAGTAGTTGTCTTCACCCAGCTTGGCGATAGTGGCTTCACTCAGTACGTGGCCGCTTTCATTCAGCAGATAGCACAGGCTGACCTTGCCAATTTTTTTAGGGATTTTTCCGCACACGAGGTTATCGAGAAACTCACCAGCGCCGGGACCTGAAACACCGAATCGATTAAAACCCGAAACTTCCATAACACCGACATTTTGAGTGAGTGCCTCAATTTCTTTAGCGACGATCTCTTTTGTCGGCGTGAATCGAAAACTGTGCTGATCTATGAAATCGGGTTGGTCTTCCGGTTTGAAAAACAGTACGCGCTCCCAACCACTGACAACGCCCCACTCTGCCCCGCAGTTCGACAACTCGGAATACAAAGGTGTTGTTCTCGCCAAGCGGCCAGCCGGTCGGTGCTCATGCGGCATATGGTAGTGAAATTCGTTTTGATAATCCTCGATCGCTTTAAGACACGTGTACTCTGTATTCGCGTACTGCGTAAATCGCCTCGGATCTAATGACCAGGCATCCCATTCACATTCGCCATGAACAATGAGTTCTGCCAGAATTTTTCCATGCCCGCCTCCTTCACCAATACCGGCTCGTAGTCCGATAATACAATAGGCGTTTTCAATACCCGGTATTTGCCCAACGAGAGGAAGTCCATCGATGGTGTAAGTGATAGGACCGTTAACAACGGTATGGATACCTGCCTCTTGCAACGATGGCATACGCTCGAAGATGCGCTCCATATTATCCAGACATCTATCTAGATCGGAGGGGCACAGTTCTTTAGTAAAACTGGGGTCGATACCATCCATACCGAAGGTTCTACAACCTTGTTCATAAACACCCACCAGCAATCCGTTTTTCTCTTGACGGCTGTAGAAGTCGTCACCGGGGTCACGGATAACCGGCACTTGAAAATCCAGCGCTTCCAATTCAGGCAAGGTGTCGGTTAGAAAATACATATGCTCCATCGAGGTAACGGGGTGCTGAACGCCCAGCATGTTGCCGACCTCGTTGACGCGATAACCGGTGGCATTAACCACCTTCTCACACGTGATATCTCCGTCCTTGGTATGGACGATAAATTCACCGTTACTTTTTTTGGTGATGCTTTCAACCGGATTGAATCGATAGACCTCGGCACCGGCTTTCCTGGCATGACGTGCCAATGCGAAAGTAATGCCTGACGGATCAATATAACCATCCAACGGATCCCACCATGCACCCAAAATGCCGTCTGTTTCCATGAGTGGATGACGTCTACCGACTTCGGCAGCGTCAATCACTTCCATATCGATACCCATCCCTTTAGCCATTCCGACATGGTAGTTATAGATATCCATTTGATCGGAGGTATAGCCGGTGCGCATGCCACCCGTGATGTGATAAGCGACAGGATGATCCGGATCAGCACAGAGCTTTTGGTACAACTGAATAGAGTGCTGTTTTAGAGCCAGCATTGTCTGGTTGCCACCGAACTGGGTGACCTGAGCTGCCGCATGCCACGTAGAGCCAGACGTCAGCTCATCCCGCTCTACCAAAACGACATCGGACCATCCCTCTTGGGTCAGATGATAGAGTGTGGAGCATCCGGCAATGCCGCCGCCAATGACGACAACTCGGGCATGACTTTTCATAGTATTTTGTTCAACGGGCTAGAACGTCCTTTTCAGGCTATTGCTCTATTAAAACAGTAATAATCTCGCACATCCACCTACATTTGCCGACCATCTCATTTGCGACATGATTAAGAACATTCAGGGTGTGAAAATACCTGATCAAACACGCTAAGATCCCCTGAGCGACTTTACGTTGAGACTCCTATGAACGCTCTAGAATCGACCCATGTACTCGATCAAGGTAAGCAAATAAGCCTGCACTTCTCCAACGGCAGAAAAGTCCGATTTCATGCAATCTGGTTACGCGATAACTCACTCGACGAGAAGACGCGCGCCGCCGGAAACGGCCAGCGCATAATTACCCTTGCTGAGATTGCTTCGAATATTACGATTGCCAAGGCCGAACTAGACAACAATGAGCTGGTGGTTCACTTTCATCCCGAAAATCACCACACTCGATTTCCGGCTCAATGGCTTCTGGAAAACGCCTATGACCATCCTGCCCGTCAGGAAAAAGGCTGGGTTCAAGAGTCATTGACTCTTTGGGACGGCTCCTTGGATGGTGGCGAGGTGGATGATTCAACATCGGCTTTATTTGAGGATATCCAAAACGATCCCGACACACGTAGGCAATGGTTGCGCTCGGTTCATCGTTTTGGTTTTGCAACCTTGCGTGGCGGCCCTATTGAAAACGGTGCGCTCTGCCAGGTGGCTGAACTGTTCGGCTACATCCGTGAGACAAACTACGGCCGTTGGTTTGAAGTAAGAACCGCAATCAACCCGAGCAATCTGGCTTATACCGGGCTTGGCCTGCAGGCACATACTGACAACCCCTACAGAGACCCCGTACCGACGTTACAAATACTCTATTGCCTCGAGAACTCTGCTCAAGGCGGTGAAAACCAACTGGTAGATGGCTTTAGTGTGGCTCGCCGACTTCAACAAGAAAACCCGCATGGTTTTGAACTACTTTCCCGATACTGCGCCCGCTTTGAGTACAAGGGCAATGGCGATGTTCATCTACGGGCCAGAAAACCGATGATAGAACTCAGTGCTGATGGTGAATTGATATCGGTTAGATTTAACAACAGAAGCACCGCACCGATAACCGATGTCCCTTTTGATGACATGGCTGACTACTACGAGGCCTACCGACAATTCGGGGATATTATTAACGATCCATCCATGGCTATCGAATTTAAACTTGAGCCCGGCGACTCATTTATCGTTGACAATACAAGAGTGCTTCACGGGCGATCCGGGTACGCATCCAATGAAGGCTCTCGATGGCTGCAGGGATGTTATGCGGATAAAGATAGTTTAACGTCCACACTGTCTGTTCTGGAGAATCAACATGCCTAACGAAAACAGCATGGACAACACGGTCGCAAATCAGGATTCACTGACGACAGAAAACATCGTGGACTTCCTTGCCGATATTTTTTTCAGACGTGGTCACGAGGAATACTTAGGCGAACCCGTCACCATGGCAGAACATATGCTCCAGGGAGCCCACTTTGCAGCGCAAAATGGTGAGCCGGAAGATATTGTTGTAGCCACCCTATTGCATGACATTGGTCATTTCACCAGTGAGTTCGGTATGTTCTCTATGGATGATACAGAAGATCGTTGGCATGAAGAATCCGGCGCTTCAGTACTGGAAGCCTTCTTCCCTACTATCGTGACCGATTGTGTTCGCTATCACGTCGCCGCCAAGCGATATCTATGTGCAACAGATAAAGCCTATTTTGATAAATTGTCCGAAGCGTCAGTCCACTCCCTGCAACTGCAAGGCGGCCCTATGAATGCCGACGAGGTGCGGGAGTTTGAGGACAATCCCAATTTAGCTGCCATTGTCAAAGTACGGCGGTACGATGATCAAGGAAAGGTACCAGCCCTTCCAACGCCATCATTTAACCACTACCAACCCATGATTCAACGCGTCGTAGATGTACATGCCGCTCGATAGGTGATCAGCTTATGAATAAGTCTATTCTTATAATCGTGGATGGTGTCGGCTACGACACGATGCTCTCTCAATGTGGTTACTTGGAAGCGTCGGTCGAATCAGGTTTGGCTCAACGCTGGAAAATGCAGGCTTGCCTGCCCACCATTTCCGCACCGCTTTATGAAACCTTGCACACAGGTCTAGCACCGATAGACCACGGCATACTATCTAACGATGCGCTGAGAAAATCGAAGGTACCTAACTTGTTCCATCATCTTCACGACAACGGGAAGGTCACTGCAGCGGTCGCCCATAGTTTTTTCTTCGACCTTTACTGCGACAGAACGTACAACATCCTTGAAGACATTGAATGCGACGAGCCGGAGCAAGCTATCCAACACGGTCGCTATTATTCAATGGAAGCCTACTCCCGTGCTAACCCGGTACAACCGGCCGATATTGATCTGTGTGCACAGGCAAACACACTGGTGCGTAAATTCTCACCGGACTACATGCTGATTCATATGTGTGCCGGCGATACCTTGGGCCATTTGTACACGTCAGATTCTGCCGAATACCGAAAACAAGCCTGGCTGTCGGACAACGCGCTCGCGCGAATAATGCCCGAGTGGCTGGACAAGGGATATCAAATTTTCGTTACCGCCGATCATGGTATGAATACCGATGGGCATCATGGTGGCAACGAAGACCTGACCCGTGATGTCGCCTTTTATTATTTCGGCTCCTCAAAGTGTGCCCCCGCCCCCACTGATGTCCTTGATCAACGCAGAGTCGCGCCCAGTGTTCTTCAGTCGCTTGGAATGACTACAGAAATTTTCACTCACCCGGGAATACTGGTGTGAAGTCGTAAGGGAAACCATCTATGTCAGATCTACATTTAAACTCCATGATGGAAAACCTCTATTGGTGGGGTATTCCTACGCTGTTTCGCTGTCCCAATGAACCCGCTGATGGCGCTGACATTGCACTCGTAGGCGTTCCGCATTCGGCTGGCAACGGCACAACAGAACGAGACCAGCATTTAGGGCCGAGGGCCTTACGAAATGTATCTGCAGTTCAACGACGAATGCATAGCGATTTTCAACTAGACCCCTGGAACGCGGCACGCATCGTAGATGTTGGCGATGTCCCTTTTCCACGTGCCAACGACAACGAAGACTGCATACAACAGATAACGGATTTTTATAAAAATCTTGATGCCAAGGGTGCCAGACCCGTTTCCATTGGCGGCGATCATTCTATTACGGGCGGCATTGTTCAAGCCATCGGAAAAGGCGCTATAGCCCAAGGCGAGCCTGTGTGTTTTTTACATCTTGATGCCCACACTGATGTGTTTACCAAGGTGGATCACTTTCTCGGGGCAAAAAAATCCGCTGCACATTGGGGCGCCTATCTTGCCGATGACGGCCTTGTTGATCCAACCCATTCCATGCAAATCGGTTTACGGGGACACGCAAGAACACTGGATTGGTTAGAGCCTTCTTACGAATACGGCTACAACGTTGTCACGATGAAAGACTATCGAAAGCGCGGTGCTGCTGATGTCGTTGAACAAATCAAGTCCGTCTTGAACGGCAGGCCGGTTTACATCACGTTCGACCTTGATTGCCTTGACCCCAGTATCGCACCCGC
>CAZCKD010000231.1:0-5464 GCA_964498925.1 uncultured Granulosicoccaceae bacterium | reverse complement strand
ACCGTGCTTTGACTGCTCTTACCCAATAGTTTCCAGAGCAGTATTCGCTCTTTCGAACCACAAGCGAGACACGATGTTGTCTTTGGGTAGTTTCACACCCAATGTATCGATCCCTGTGTGCCGATAGCGAAGGTCAAGCAGGATTTCTCTTGCCGCATCGATGTTGCCCAGTTCCTGCAACGCGATAGCTTCGCTATACAGAGCCGTGTCGTAGTAAGTGGAGTCAGGATACTGCTTACGCAGTTGCTGCATGGTATCGAGCGCGCCGGCGTAGTTGTTTTCATCCATTAGCTGGATGTATCCCTTTAAGTACAATGCATCATCGCCAAGATAGCCGTCGCCATACAATGTTGAGATAACGTCCAGTTCTGTACTGGCAGCCTCAAATTGCCCGACGTCTCGAAGATCCATCGCTGCCAGATACATGTCAAAGTCCTGTCCGTCACCATAGACTTCAGACTCCTGAATAACAGGCAGCTTTATCGCAGCTTTTTGTTTATTGGGCGTAACCGGCCGACCGTCAATGTAATCGGTATATTTCTTTTTAGCTGCTGAATAATCGCCTGAGTTTTCCAGCTCTTTTGCAGCATAAAAATTCTGTTCATTGACATTCACCGACTCATCCACCTGAATAATGGTGTCGTAATCGACGATAAAGTTAGCGAACTTTCGTCCGTCGGTCACCGGTTGAAACGATACCCCAACCGTTATCGCCTCTGACGGGTTCAACACCACGCTATCGATAGCATCAGCAGAAAAATCATCGGCGTTTGCCCCTTTGATAGCAACCGATTTTAGCGGGTAGACATCAGCACCGCGGTTCGATATCTGAATGCGTTGAGTCGCCTTTGTTCCCACATCCTTCGTGCCGAAGTAGAAGTCGGGCGCTGAAACGTGCAGGTAGGTGCCATTGACGCCCACCCCAGAGGAGGAGGCGCTGCCCCCGCCACCGCTGTCTTCACAAGCCTGCAGAAATACACAGGCCAGAGTAACAGCCATGAGCGGGCGAATTCTGGATTGCGTGACTGCCATTGTCTTATGCTGCCCTGTTGTTGCCATCGATGGATTCATCGATGTCTACCTGGAAGTAGTCCAGCGCATGTCGGCAATCATTAATTGCCACATTCACTTCATCCGCGTTTTTACCTTGTTCAGTTGCATCTCCAACTTGTTCGATGCCTGATTTGGCGGCGGTGATCTGCTCACGAATACTGTGTACCGCTGCAGTAAGTTCATTGGCGATGTCGCCGAACTCACTTTTGTCTTCTGCGCGAAGTCGAACATCAAGGCGGCCATCGCCAATTTGACGAAGTGCACGTTTGATGGCGAGAATGGGGTGACCCAGCTTGCGCGTTATATAGACGCTTAAGCTGACGGTAATGATGGCGTTGACAACCAACATGACAATGAGCCATTTACCCAGAACCGAAGCCAGACTAGGTACGGCTTCGTTAGCCAGAGCCATATCCTCTGATACAAACAGCAGCGGCGATACACCTGCCAATATTTGACCCAGCATCTGGTGGTAGAAAAGGCCGACCAACAGCGTGGTGACAGCCAGGTACACACACGTTAGAAGCAGCACGCGTCGAATTTCGCGGGCTTGGAATGTTTTGTCGCGAAGTAACCCTCGCAAAAATCCTGAATCAGACGAACGAGCCATGAAGTGCACCAAGCGTGATAGAAATATACAAAAATTGTCGGCGCGTCACTGCTTAACTTAATTTGCATGACACCTGTCCAACGGCCTGTGGTGGTTATACTTGTGGCTTAGTTCTCACCTAGACGTAGCTGTGAAGACATGATCGAGGAATTATCCCAATACTTCGGTGCCGATATGGCCTACCCGTTACTTGGCGTAGCGTATCTATTGTTCGCTATCTACTCGGGCATTCACGTCGTTCTTAACAAGCAGAACGAGGCTGCGGCGTTTAGTTGGTTAGGCATCATTATTTTGGTGCCTGCTATCGGTGTTTTGTTGTATTGGTTGTTCGGGATAAACCGTATCAAGCGTCGTGCAAAAGCGGCCTTTTCTGATTATCTACCTAACGTATCCGAAGGAGACAAAGGGCCGGTGGAGGCACTGGTGGCAGATCGTTATCCCGCCCATTGGCAATCAATGATGCAACTAGGTTTCCGCATTCACGAAGCCGCCTATTTGCCGGGTAACCAAGTAACCCCCTTGATGAATGGAGATGAAGCGTATCCACAGATGATCGACGCCATAAACTCTGCGTCTAAATCGGTGGTGCTGTCCAGCTATATCTTCGAATTTGATAAAGCCGGATCAGCGTTTGTCAGCGCCTTGGTTAACGCTCATGAGCGAGGCGTGTCGGTGCGAGTGCTGATTGATGGCGTGGGTGTTGGATACGGTTTTAGTCTGGTTCGTGCCGACCGCGTATTACGAAAGAAAGGGGTGAGAACAGCTCGGTTTTTATCCACCTTCTCGGGTACTCGATTCATCAATCTTAGGAACCACCGGAAGATTCTGTCGGTGGATGGCACTGTCGCCTTTGTCGGTGGTATGAACATCCGCGAAGGAAATTTCATTACAGACGTTCTAGCGTCTAAAACGGCTTCCGTGAATGCACGAAGAAAGCTCACCCAAGACGTTCATTTTAAGGTGACAGGATCGGTTATTGATCAAATCAACGACGTGTTTGCCTCTGATTGGCAATTTGCAACTGAGGAAAAGTTAGCACTTCCAAGATGGACTTCATCAATGAAAGATGCCGATGTCACTTGCCGCGTTCTGGTTGATGGTCCGGATGATAACTATCAAAAGTTGCAGCTCACTATGGTGGGTGCAATCAATGCCGCCCAAACGCGTGTGCAAATTGTTTCTCCGTATTTTCTACCTGGCGTGTTACTGGTGAATGCATTGCAGATGGCCGTCATGCGGGGTGTGACAGTCGATGTTTGTGTGCCGTCGAAAAACAATCTGCCATTTGTCGGTTGGGCTATGCGTGCGAACCGGCGACGCCTGCTTGAAATGGGTATCAATATTTATGAAACGGGTAAACCGTTTGACCACAGTAAATTGTTTATTGTGGACGATTACTGGAGTCTTATCGGATCCAGCAACTGGGACTCTCGAAGTCTGGAATTGAATTTTGAAATTAATCTGGAGTGTTATGACTTTGCTTTGAACCAAGCGCTTGCGAAGATCGTATCGGACAAAATGACAACAGGACGACAAATATTGGATTGTTCAGATCAGACCATAGTTAAACGCCTTAGAAATAATTTCTTCCGGCTATTCTCTCCTTATCTCTAATTCATGTTGCGAAAAATCTTACCTCACAGCTTCAAAGCGGACGATGACATTCGTGTGCTTGGACAGGCCAGTAAAGATTCTCTGGAGCATGATATCAATGTGCTGGTGTGGAATATCTATAAGGGGCGGGGTTCTAATTGGGCAAGGGACTTTAAGGCCTTGTCAGCAGATCGGCATCTGATACTCCTACAGGAAGCCGTCCTGAATGCACCGACAGACTATCTGTTTACGCAAAAGGGGAACCTTGAATGGCTTATGGCGCGCAGCTTCCGCTATCGTCGCAGTGCCGTGGAGCATGGCCTGAAAACCGGCTGCGTTGTCTCAGCGGTTGATAGTGATTTCTATATGTCACCACATGCTGAACCCATATCGCAAACGCAAAAGTTATTACTGAAAACACTCTATCCGATGTCCACTTCTGATCAGCTATTGCTAGTGATCAATATGCATGCAATTAACTTTGTCGGTGTTAAAAAGTACGTCGATCAATTGGATCAATTGGAATCGGCTTTGGATGGACACGATGGGCCGGTTATTCTCGCGGGGGATTTCAATACGTGGAACCCGGCGCGTTTGGCTCATTTTATGAAGGTCGCAACCAATGCGAATTTGGCGGAAGCGGTCATGAATCGGCAGGGAAGGTTGGTCCATTTAAACCAGCATCTGGACCATGTATTCTATCGAGGACTACATCTGGAGTCGATAGAATCACTAGAGACCTATCGCTCCTCAGATCATGCACCCATCATGGTGCATTTTAAATGCTCAGGTTAACACCTGAGTTGTCAGGGCAGGGTTGTTACTAGCCCCGAACCACCACAATCAGGAAAGTGACGAAAAGTACCACGGCTGCCAGTAGCATCGATACGTTGAGCCACTCCTTTGAAGATCCTTTGGGGCCGTTTTTCAGCCAGTGACGTGCGGCTGGAATCATGCGCCAGATCATGAAGCCCAGCAGTATGGCCATGGGAATTTGAAACCAGAGGTCGTTACTCATACTTGAATCTCTTTGCTATCAATCAGTGCTCTTTAAACCACTACGGGCCACAAAAGCGGCCCGTAGTGTTCTGGTGCAACGGAAGGTCTAACAAGCTGCGACCAGATGGTCAATCTATCGAGTGTTTACCCCTGGGATGGGGTTAATAATTACTCGTCACTCATAATGCCTAGCAGATGCAGCAGGCTTGTGAAGAGATTAAAGATGTTGATGAACATGCTGACCGTTGCGCGGATGTAGTTAGTTTCTCCGCCGTTAACGATTCGGCCAGTGTCGAAAAGAATAAAGCCGCTCATCAAAAGAACCATGGCACCGGAGATGGCCATAGACAACGCTGGAATTTGAATGAACAGGTTGACCAGGATTGCACCGAATACGACGAGTAGGCCGACAAACAGCATGCCACCCATGAAGTCGAAGCTCTTTTTGGTGGTTAGCACGTAGGCGCTAAGAGCGAGGAAGATAACGCCGGTTCCGCCCATCGCTGTACTGATAATGGTTCCACCGTTGGGCAGACCAGCATAGAAGCTGAGCATTGGGCCCAGGCCGAAACCAAGCAAGCCAGTGCACAGAAAAACGATGCCGATGCCCGAAGCTGAGTTTTCGAATTTTGGTAGAACGAACATCAGAACAACGATGCCGATAATGGATGCGCCCATTGCCATCATTCGTGGTGGGGCGATTGCCATGGAAACAGCTGCCATCACTGCGCTGAACAACAGCGTGGCTGCGAGTAGAGCGTATGTGTTGCGGAGTACACGGTTGGTCGTGAGGATACTATCCGCCGTCCGGGTGACTGGGCTGGTCGATTGCATATCTGTAAAAGCTCCTAAATTAAGACTCTGGTACTGGAGGAAGCGGGTTCCTCAGCGATATTTGTACTGACACTATAGCCTTCTAGAGGCCTGCTGCGTTGATGGATCACACGAAATATTCGACATGTAACGTCGATTCAACGTGAATCTCCGAGACATTCACCAATAACTAGGGGCTAATTAGCCCAAATTCAACCGCTTGCGTTAAACGGTAACATCAAATTTATTGCCAATATTGTCACGAAAAGCTGCACAACTGGCTGGAATCTTGTAAACTTCCGGCCATCGGAGAGGTGGCAGAGTGGTCGAATGCGGCGGTCTTGAAAACCGTTGACTGTCAAAGGTCCGGGGGTTCGAATCCCTCCCTCTCCGCCA
>CAZCKD010000230.1:0-5471 GCA_964498925.1 uncultured Granulosicoccaceae bacterium | reverse complement strand
AATTTTTCTTCAATTCGCTCGTAACCTCGATCGATATGGTAGACGCGCCTCACCGTGGTTTCTCCGTCGGCCATCAGTGCCGCAAGAATAAGACTGGCTGAAGCGCGGAGATCGGTAGCCATAACGGGCGCTCCACGTAATCGCTCTACCCCACGGATCGTCACGGAGTTGCCATCAATAGTCATGTCTGCGCCCATGCGCTGAAGCTCATTGATATGCATGAATCTATTTTCGAAAACCGTTTCAGTAATTTTTGCCGTGCCATCTGCCAAAGCATTCAACACACAAAATTGCGCCTGCATGTCCGTTGGAAAATCTGGGTATGGTGCAGTTGTGATGCTAACTGATCGAGGACGTTGACCGTGCATATCGAGCTCTATCCAGTCCTCACCTGTGGTTATTTCCGCGCCACATTCACGTAGCTTTTCAAGCACCGCAGTCAGGTTTTCAGGGACGGTATCGCGAACCCGAATTTTTCCGCGCGTCACAGCTGCACCGACTAAAAATGTACCTGTCTCGATGCGATCTGGAACAACGTGGTATTCACATCCGTATAGGTTGTCGACTCCCTCGATTGTAATTGTACTGGTACCTGCTCCTTCGATCTTAGCGCCCATAGCAATGAGATAATTAGCCAAATCGACAACTTCGGGCTCCCGTGCAGCATTTTCCAGAACGGTGGTGCCATTGGCGAGCGTTGCTGCCATCAACAGATTTTCGGTACCTGTGACGGTCACCATATCAAACGCAATGCGTGCCCCCTGTAGACGACTCGCCTTAGCTCGGATATACCCTCCATCGATAGAGATTTCTGCACCCATGGCTCTTAGCCCGTCGATGTGCAAATTGACCGGTCGAGCTCCGATAGCACATCCGCCTGGCAGCGAGACTTCGGCCTGTCCGTAACGTGCTACCAAAGGTCCTAACACCAGAATAGAGGCCCGCATAGTTCGGACTAACTCGTAATCGGCCGCGTAATCGTTGATGGATGTGGGATCAACATCAACCCTCATATTGTCGCCCATGGTGATCTGGCAACCCATACGAGCCAACAGGGACATAGTGGTCGTCACATCATTCAGATGCGGCACATTACTGAGGCTGGACGTACTACTGCCTAACAACGTGGCAGCTAGAATCGGTAAGACGGCGTTTTTAGCACCTGATATGCGCACATCTCCGGTTAACGGAGGGCTGCTTTCAATGAGAAGTTTATCCATTGATCCTTTGCACTGGATGTCGAGATGAGAATCCGGCAAGAAGAGACCGGAAAAATCTGACTGGATTTCAACGGATGAACCTGCACGGCGTTGCGTCTAAGACGCCGCGAGTTGTCACATCTCAAGAATTAACGATCCCGCGTGGGCAGGATTATATCAGGGTGTCCACCTGACACACGCCTGCAAGCTGACGAAGGCTGTCCGGAATCTGACTAAAAGTGACAGAATGAGCCTCTCGGCGAGCAGTGGCCAGCCATTCGATCATTAAGGCCAGACCAACACTGTTGCAATCAGACACCCCGCCAAGATTGATGTCCAACCGCGGGTTGGCAGCAATGTGCTCACTAACAGAGCTCAAAACCGAACCCGCTGTCGTAAAATCCAGAACGCCTTGAATGCTACAGACGCCAGCATTAAACGTGACGATTGGCGCCACTGTGTCTGACACAGAACTCATTTATTTTCCGTTACGCTTCTTGATCGTGTCGATAAGACCTGCGATGCCGCCCTTATCAATTTCATTAGCAAAGGCCGAACGGTAACTGGTGACAAGACTAATGGCATTCACTTCGATATCGTAAATGGTCCAGCCTTCTTTATCTCTTAATTTATAAATCACAGGAACGTCACTGCTGGTAGAACGAACGAACGTCGATCGGACGACAGCTCGGTCATCTCGTTTTTCAGCGCGAAAGGGTTCGAACTCGATGCCACCACCACTGTACAGTGATAAAGCGCCGGTGTAGGTATTTAGTAGCAAGGTCTTGAACTCAACGACCAGCTCAGTCCGTTGGTCGGCATCTGCCTGTCTCCAGAATTTTCCAACCGCCAATTTAGTCATGGTCTCGAAATCCAGATTAGGAACGATTAATTCGTCGATCTGGGCTTGCAGGAACTCAGGATCGGAGTCGATTTGGTCTTTCTTGTTATTAAGAACATCCAGCATCGACGTGATGGAATCCATCACGAGCACTTGTGCCGGGTGATCTTCTGCTCGAACAACGGTGCTGGCAAAGCTGATCGCCATCGCTAAAAAAGCGGCACTTATATATTTATACATCACAATAATCTCTCTACTTTATGGCACCGCATGAGTGAGATTCACCCAGCGCTACTTTTATTTGGCGTCCGTTCCAACCCAATCATTAGCTTCCACCAGAGCGGCTGAACAGAACCTGACCGATCAGACGTTCGAGCACGATAGCTGACTGAGTAAGTGTGACCTCGTCGTCATTTTGAAGAAAGTCGTCCTCAGCACCCGGATCCAGCCCGATGTACTGCTCACCCAACAGACCAGACGTATAAATGCTGGCCGTGGTGTCGAGCGGGAAAGAACTGTAGTCCTTCTCGATTTTAAGAGTCACTTCAGCTTCAAAGGTTTCAGGGTCATAAATAATTCGCGTCACTTCGCCAACCCGGACACCGCTGGCAGATACTCGCGCCCTTTCTTTCAATCCGCCAATGTTCTCGAACTTGGCAGTCAGGGTGTAGCCTTCCGTCTGGCTTAGGCTGGTCAGGTTGCTGACCTTCATCGCTAAGACGAACATGGCGATAAAAAACAGCAACATGAAAATACCAACCAGAATTTCTGTCGTTCTTGAATTCATTGATAATCTCTTTCGTATGCTTAAAACATGACGGCGGTTAGTAGAAAATCCAACCCCAGAATAGCCAGGGAGGAGTAAACCACCGTTCTGGTCGTCGCACTGCTCACCCCTTCTGAGGTAGGAATACAATCCGCACCTTCAAAAATAGCGATCCAGCTGACGACGAATCCAAATACCAAGCCCTTAACCAGACCGTTGCAGACATCATGCACAAAACTGACAGAATTATGCATCTGTGACCAATAGGCATTAGCGTCAACGCCTAACACCTCAACGCCAACCAAATGCCCGCCCCACACGCCTACCGCGCTAAACATCGCTGCAAGCATCGGCAAGCTGAGAAAGCCAGCGAGGAATCGTGGCGCGAAAACGCGCTTGAATGGATCGACCGCCATCATTTCCAAACCGGACAACTGTTCTGTCGCTTTCATCAGACCGATTTCTGCGGTCATTGCGGAACCTGCGCGACCGGCAAACAGAAGACCCGTCACAACAGGACCAAGTTCTCTGACCAAGGTGAGCGCAACTAGCGTTCCGATCCGCTCCTCCTGTCCAAAATCTTTGAGCGTATTAAACGCCTGCAATGCCAGCACCATGCCGACAAACAGACCGGATACCAAGACAATTGAAAGTGTCATAACGCCGGACGCGCGTAATTGCGTGATCAGCAGGCCAGGCCGCTGAAACAGGGAGCCCAAGGCTCCGATCATATGCCACATAAATAAAGTGGCACGACCCAGGCGCTCAATAATACCCAGCCAGTAAGCACCCAAATTTTGCAGGAAGCTAGTCATCGGACCGGCCCAAGCAATTGCGTTTCGTAATCGGGGGCGGCGACCTGAAAAGGAACCGGGCCGTCCGGTTTTCCTTGCAAGAACTGCTGAACCCAATTCGATTTAGATGACTTCAGTTGATCCGGTGTTCCAGCCTCAACAACAACACCTTCGGATATGACGACAAGGTAATCGGAAATAGAGATAGCCTCTCCTAAATCGTGAGACACCATCAAACTTGTCAGACCGAGCGCTGAATTTACCGTGCTGATTAACTCCAACAGCACTCCCATTGAGATGGGATCTTGTCCGGTGAACGGTTCGTCGTACATGATCATCATGGGATCGAACACCAGCGCCCGAGCTAACGCTGCGCGCCTCGCCATGCCGCCTGAAAGTTCGGAAGGTGAAAGGTCTTTAGCCCCACGTAAACCTACCGCATGAAGCCTCATGAGAACCAGATGCTGGATAAGGCATTCGGGTAAATCCGTGTGTTCGCGCAAAGGAAACGCGACATTTTCGAAAACAGATAGATCTGTCAGCAACGCACCGGATTGGAACAGCATACCCAGACGCTTTCGCAAGGCGTATAGCTTTCGTCTGGACAAACGAGCGACATCCAGACCATCTACCGTTATCGAGCCTTTACTTGGCAGCAGCTGTCCGCCAATCATTTTAAGAAGGGTCGTCTTACCCGTGCCACTGGGTCCTAGAATAGTCGTGACCTTACCGCGAGGGATGTCGACGTTTAGCCCTCGAAAGATTGCATTACTGCCTCTGGAAAAATGCAGATCACGAATCTTAACCAGCGTATTTCCATCATCAGGCATGGAGATCGATAAGCTCTTTCACGTTCATTTGACACCCAGTGTAACAGTTTGAATTTTGGCTTTCGTAACCAGATGTAACGCAAGTCCAATATCGCTCGCTTACTCTATTAAGATAACCAGACTGTATCAATCCATAAGTTGCACGACGGGGAACTTCGTAAGTATTCATCGGTCCCGAAGCTCTACTACAATGTAGTTCATGCATCTCCACTACGCCGAAAAAATGGCACTTATTTCATGACGCTAATCCAACGACTTTTCATTATTGCACTACTCAGCCTCACCGCTGTTGGATGTGCCACCAATTCTCCTACCGGGCCTGTTTACGACCCTTACGAGAAATACAATAGAAAAATATACAGTTTCAATAACACGTTGGATCGCGCCATTCTGAAGCCGGTCGCCCAAACCTACCGAAAGGTATTGCCTGACTTTGTTGAAATCGGAATTTCTAACTTCTTCAGCAACCTCGATGACGTGACGGTTATTGCCAACGATCTTCTTCAAGGCAAGTTCCATCAGGCTGGTCGTGACACCGGACGTTTTCTTTACAACTCAACAGCAGGCTTACTGGGGTTTGTTGATGTCAGCACCCGTGCAGGACTTACGAAAAACAACGAATCTTTTGGCCAGACACTCGGTGTTTGGGGTGTTGGCGAAGGCCCCTTCCTCATGCTGCCGCTTCTCGGTCCGGCAAATGCACGATCAACAGCAGGTCTTCTTATAGAAAGGGTCACAACTGATGTCCCTGAGCAAGTCGTTGATCACGACCTCACCCGATTCAGTATCCAGGCGACAGATGTTGTCGCACTGCGAGCTCGCCTGCTGGCTGCTGGCAGACTGCTCGACACGGCCGCGCTCGATCCCTACCTGCTTTTTAGAGATTTTTGGATTCAACAGCATCGCAGAGCCACCGTTGATGGTGAAGTACCGGTGGCGCTGGGTGATCCGGGCAGCGGTGATGAACTCGATGAACTCGATGAACTAGACGAACTAGACGAACTAGATGAACTAGACGAACTAGATGAACTAGATGAACTA
>CAZCKD010000229.1:0-5564 GCA_964498925.1 uncultured Granulosicoccaceae bacterium | reverse complement strand
CTTTTGATAAAAGCCGGTGGATCGAGCACAACAACGTCGAATCGCTCACCTTCTTCGAACAAGGTACGCATCGCATCCACAGCATCAGACGTTTTTGCGTCAAATTTTTCTCGGCAGTTATTGAGAACAGCATTTTTATTGGCCGCATCTACTGCAGAGGCGGATGCATCGATAGCTAAAACATGACTCGCACCTGCGCTTGCCGCGTTGAGACCGAATGCTCCCAGATAGCTATACAGATCAAGCACTCGTTTGTCTTTTACCCATCTTCTCAGGCTGTGACGGCTCTCGCGATGATCATAAAACCAACCGGTTTTTTGTCCCAGCTCTGCCGGCACCTCGAACTGTAAGCCATTTTCTTGAATCGATAAAAGATCAACCGACTGTCCGGATACCCATTCTCGATAAAGCGGAAGGTTTTCAAGCTCACGCATCTTGCCGTCATTGCGAAGTTGAATGGACGCTGTGCTCAGTGTGGATTGGAGCGCGTCGACAATATCATCACGATAAGCCTCCATACCCGCTGTCGTGATCTGGACGACCAATACATCACCGTAACGATCGACGGTTAGCCCCGGTAAAAAGTCTCCTTCGCTGTGAACCCAACGGTAATAGGGTTTTTCGAAGAGAAATTCGCGCAGTTCCAACGCATGCTGGAGTCGCTCCCTGAGAAGGGTCGATGAAAACGGTAGGCCTGCTTTGCGACTCGTTACTCGGGCCGCAATCAATGAATGCGGATTCACGTAAACGTGGGCTAGGAATTTTCCATTGGCCGTTTCCAGAACCGCAGAAGATCCGGGCTCAAGGCCCTTCAGCGGTGTCTGTTGAGTATCGATCTCATTAGAGAATACCCAACAGTGCCCTGTTTGTATTCGGCGCTCCTCGCGTTTTTTCAATCGTAAAACGCTCATGGCACCGTTTGTATTACGTCAATAAATCGGGTGGTAAAACTCGCTTTGGGTTTTATCGTTCCAGCGCGCTGAGTAGCTGATCTTCTAGCTCACCTCTAACAGCAATAACTTCACCGAGTTTTGACAGATCGCCGCCGAGCAGCTCAACATCGTCGCCAGTGCCATCAAATGCATCGTACTTGTCATTGAAATCGACCAGAAAATCGGTGGTTTCGGCGATGGCCGGATACACTTCAGCGGCCACTTCTTTAACAGCGCGACGCCGTTCTTTTCCTTCGATGATGCGCTGGTACACTTCAAAGTGACCCATCGCTGTGTAATCGACCATGATTTGGCAAAAACTTCTCAGCTGCTCAGGGTCAACTCTATGTGCCTCAAGGTCTCGGGCGGCAAATGAGCTCACACCTGCCAACTGGCAGTAACTGACAACCACTTCCTGACGCAACCTGACGAGTGATTCGATCGTATTGTGCAGGCGTGTACGACGCTCCACACCACCGGACGCGGAACCGGACGCGGAACCGTCAGGGTTGGAATCGAACGATGCTGACTGGGCTTCTGCATGAACACTCATCACGTGTATCTCCGGTGAGAAAACAAATTAGTGGAATAACCCTCAAGGGGTTACTTGTAAGTTACCCCAAGCAAGTACTTTGCCATCAACTGCGTCAAGTAAACCACAAGTGTTGCAGAAACACCACAGATAATTATTAAATTTGTTTCTAATAAAGTTACGCAAATGAATGAAATTACTCATTTTTATTATTTGACTTTCGCGGAGAATGAGCTACCCACCCATCAATTAATCGTCATTTATTACATATCGAAATAGTTCAGATACTGGGACATATTCCTCAGAAATGCATTGATTTTCAACGGAAATCCCTGCCAACTTGACGCTTTCCGGCGTACCTGAAATGAGCGGATGCCAGTTTTCCAACGGCTCACCCAAGGCCAGCTTTCGATAAGCACAGGTGCCGGGCAGCCAATTTATTTTTTGATCCGTCAATGGTCGAAGAGTTAAGCAGTCAGGTACCAAAGAAAGCCGATTTGGATAATCACGGCATAGACATGTGTCTGTATCCAGCAATTTGCAGGACACTCGCGTGTAGACAATCTCCTCAGTGTCCTCATCTTCCAGCTTCTGCAGACAGCATCGCCCACACCCGTCGCACAAGGATTCCCACTGCTCTTCGCTCATTTGAGCCAGCGGCACTGTCTCCCAAAATTTGCCCGATGTACTCACATTAATGGGTTCTTACTACAAAGCAGCTTCAGCATGGTAGCCCACTAGCCGTTCGACTTCTTCTGAAGACCCCATGATGACCGGCACGCGCTGGTGCAAATCTATGGGTTCAATATCCAGTATGGGTATCGTTCCTGTATGCGCCTGACCACCCGCCTGCTCAACCAACCAGCCCATAGGGTTGGCCTCGTACATCAGACGTAGTTTGCCCGTTTTACCCGAAGCCTCTAACTTGGCATCCATGGGATAAAGGAATACACCTCCCCGGGTGAGAATTCTATGGATATCACCGACCATCGAGCCTGCCCAGCGCATATTAAAATCACGCCCACGACTCCCTTCTGATCCTTCATTACACTCTGAAATATAGCGTTTTTCAGGTTCAAACCAATGCCGTGCATACGCAGCATTAATCGCGTATTCGCTGGTTGATGCCGGTATGGTCATATTAGGGTGCGTCAGGAGAAATTCACCGACTCTGCTATCCAACGTGAAGCCCACTACTCCGTTGCCAACAGTCAGTATTAACATGCTGGCAGAACTATAGAGACAATACCCGGCACACACCTGCTGCCGGCCGGTTTGCAAAAAGTCTGAATCGGCAGGTTTTTCAGCACCGCGATGCCGATTTATCGAAAAGATGGTTCCTGTAGATCCATTGACGTCGATATTGCTAGAGCCGTCCAAAGGATCAAACGCCAGCAAGTAGTCACCACTTGGATACTCCGCAGGAATCGGATAATGCGAGTCCATCTCTTCTGATGCAATGGCTGCGAGAAAACCGGACGCTTGCATGGTTTCAATAAACACCTCATTGGCAATGATGTCGAGTTTCTTCTGCTCCTCCCCCTGGACGTTTTCCTGACCGGCCGCACCGAGCACACCGGCTAACTCACCATCTCTAACCAAAGCAGATAATCGCTTGCACGCGGTAGCTATATCGTCCATTAATCCGAGGAAATCATCCCCCAAATCGTCTAGGTTTTGAGTTTGCTCGCGCAGATATTGAGCTAGAGTCACGCCGGCAGAATTCATGTACTTTTTACCTTATTGAAACCTTTTTCCTGATTGTCTCATCTACTCAAGAGACATGCCGTAAAATACAAAGATAGCGAACGATCCTTTTTACCCATGGAGCCCGGTGTGTCATCTTCAGAACATATTCCAGCGCAAGAACTCTTTCAACGTGCTCAAAAGGTTATTCCCGGAGGGGTTAACTCTCCTGTCCGCGCGTTTGGTAGCGTAGGAGGCACACCTCGTTTTATTGCGAGTGCAAGCGGCGCCTACGTCACCGATACTGAAAATCAAAAATATATTGATTACGTTGGATCATGGGGCCCTATGTTACTCGGCCATGCTCACCCGGATGTCATTGCAGCCGTTCGTGACATCGCCCTCAACGGCCTCAGCTTCGGAGCCCCCACCGAATTAGAAGTGCAAATGGCCGAATTGATCTGCGACATTGTCCCGTCCATTGAATCGGTTCGCATGTGCAGCTCTGGCACGGAAGCGACAATGAGCGCCATCCGCCTCGCTCGTGGCTTCACGGGTCGTGACAACATTCTAAAGTTTGAAGGTTGCTATCACGGCCACTCAGATTCGTTATTGGTTAAGGCCGGTTCCGGGGCTCTGACTTTAGGTGTCCCCAGCTCGCCGGGCATACCAGCAGATTTTGCAAAACACACGTTAACGCTCCCGTTTAATGATCTTGATGCCTTAAAGCAATTGTTTGCCTCACAAGGTGATTCACTTGCCTGCGTCATCATCGAACCGATTGCGGGCAATATGAATTTCGTTGAACCAGTCCCCGGATATTTAGAGGGCTTACGCGAACTATGCTCAGAGCATGGCACCGTACTGATATTCGATGAGGTCATGACTGGCTTTCGCGTATCACTTGGAGGTGCTCAAGAACTCTACGGAATAACACCTGACTTAACCACTTTAGGCAAAGTCATCGGCGGCGGCATGCCTGTCGGCGCATTTGGTGGTCGTCGCGACATCATGGAACAGATTGCTCCTACTGGTCCGGTTTATCAAGCAGGAACGCTCTCGGGAAATCCCATTGCAATGAGCGCGGGTATCAAGACCTTGCAGCTTCTTTCAGCTCCAGACTTTCATAAACAACTTCACGAAAAAACCGGTCGCTTATTGGAAGGACTCAACGCAAAAGCACAACAAAGCGGAATTCCATTCTGCAGTGCGCACCAAGGTGGCATGTTCGGATTCTTTTTCACTGAAGAGAAAAAAATCAGCCACTTTAACGACGTCATGAACTGCAATGGTGATCATTTCAAACAGTTCTTTCACAGCATGCTGGATGCTGGAATCTATTTAGCGCCGTCTGCGTTTGAAGCCGGCTTTTCCAGTTCGGCTCACAGCGATGACGATATCCAAAACACCATTAATGCAGCAGGTGAAGCATTTAAGCAATTAGGCAACAACACCTGATGACAGGCAGATGTCTAGCCATGTGGTCCGGCCCTCGCAATATCTCCACAGCGATGATGAGGGCCTGGGAAAACCGTAGCGACACACAAGTTGTTGATGAGCCTTTTTATGCTCATTTTCTTGCACATACCGGACTTCAGCATCCAATGGCCTCTGAAGTCATCAGTGGTGGCGAAACCGATTGGCAGAAAGTTGTAGAAGCACTTTGTAAAAAGCCTGTCTCTGGGATTTTCTATCAAAAACACATCACTGCACATTGGTTACCGCACTTGCCCATTGATTGGCTAAAAGAGCTTGAACACGTATTTTTAATTCGCGAACCGGAGCCCGTTGCTGCCTCCTACTCCATCAAGCGGGAAAATCTGACTGCAGCTGATTTAGGGTACGAACAGCAAGCCAAATTGTTTCAACTCATATCTGCACAACTGGGTCGACCCCCTCTGGTTTTGGACAGTGCGCGCTTTCTCACCGACCCTCCGCATCATTTAAAATCGGTTTGCAGATCACTTGATATCGCCTTTGAAGATGCCATGCTGGATTGGCCTAAAGGCACAAGGGACAGTGATGGCATATGGGCAAGTCACTGGTACGATGCGGTTGTGGAGTCCACGGGTTTTCGCAAAGCTGCACCAAAAACAGTAACACTGACAACAGCCCAACAAAAAATTGCTAATGATTGCAGACCTTTCTACAACCTGTTAGCCGAACATGCGATTCAGTGAAAACCTTATTGCATGTTCTTAAATAGCAATTGATCAGAAATACCATTTAATACCTAAACTGACGGCAGACAGCTCTGAGAATTCAGTACCCTCGTTGGTATAACGCATAAAGTCAGCGCTCAAATCCAGCCTTTTAGAAATTTGCGTTTCTAATCCGAACCCGTAGGAAAAACCGGTCTGACTGGCATTAAACGAACGTCCGTCAATACGTTGTGTATATCTAACACCCGATAA
>CAZCKD010000228.1:0-5571 GCA_964498925.1 uncultured Granulosicoccaceae bacterium | reverse complement strand
TTGGGATCAGCACCAACCGAAACAACCTGGGCACCCAGCTCATCGAAAACCTGCCCAGCAATGTGATAAGCAGCGCCATTGGCTGAGTCAACAACGATTTTCATACCGTCTAGTCGCAGATCGGAAGGAAAAGTACTCTTACAGAATTCGATATATCGACCAGCTGCGTCATCTACACGACGAGCTCGACCAAGATCTTTGGAGTCAACCGTTGTCATCTCCTCACGCATCATCGCTTCGATTTCCAATTCGATATCGTCAGGAAGCTTGCTGCCTTCTGTGCTGAAGAATTTCAATCCGTTGTCATAAAATGGATTATGAGAAGCACTGATAACGATACCCGCAGCCGCACGAAACGTACTCGTTAGATAAGCAACAGCCGGTGTGGGCATGGGACCTAACATTCGGCTATTGATGCCCGCCGAGGCCAAACCTGCCTCAAGCGCAGATTCGAACAAGTATCCAGAGATGCGCGTGTCCTTACCGATCAGAACTTCACGGTTCCCTTTCGATGCCAAAACCTTCCCGGCCGCCCAGCCGAGCTTCATGACAACTTGCGCAGTCATTGGGTACTCGCCTACGCGCCCTCGAATACCGTCGGTTCCAAAAAATTCTCTAGCCATCTCACTCGATCCTTTATCGATCTTTCTTTAATCTTAGAGCGAATTAAGCGCCCCGTACACTGCCAATGCATGAGCAGTCTCTTCGACATCATGCACTCTAACTATAGACGCCCCACGCTGCACACAAAGTAAAGCAGCCGTAACGGAGGCAACAACACGACTTGCCGATGCATCGTCCAATATCTGACCAAACATCCGCTTACGCGACAGTCCAATCAGGACACTTCCCTGCTCACACAAACCAGCCAAATCGCGAAGCAAAGCCAGATTGTGGTCCAAATTCTTACCAAAACCAAAACCGGGATCCAGCATAATCTGTGACGCCGGAATACCCGCCTCAATACATACCTGACGCCTCGCTAACAAAAAATCCGAGACTTCAGTGACAACATCTTGATAAGTCGGCGCTTGCTGCATGCTCCGTGGCTGTCCTTGCATATGCATCAGGCATACCGGAAGCGATGATTCCACCGCAGCGTCGAGCGCACCGGCTTCCTGCAGCGCTCGAACATCATTGATCAGACCCGCGCCAGCTCTAGCACCTTCCAGCATAACGGCTGGCTTACTGGTATCGAGAGACACAATGGTGTCAAATCGTGAATTAATCGCTTCCACAATGGGCAGGATGCGGTCTAGCTCAAGCTGCAGTGGCACATCCTCGGCCCCCGGGCGTGTAGACTCGCCTCCCACATCGATAATATCTGCACCATTTTGCAGCATGATTTCAACATGAGCCATGGCTCGATCGAAATGATCGAACTGCCCACCATCTGAGAAAGAGTCTGGGGTTACATTCAAAATACCCATGATTTTGGGCGAACTTAGCGACAACGAGCGGCTGCCACATTTTAAAACTGGATCTGATGATCCCATAAGCAGATATCCCCAACAAAAAGAGCCGCAGAAGCGGCCCTTTTTAATACTGATATAGCTGGCTAGCGGTATTAGTTTTCCGCTGGCCAGTCGAACTATTAATGCAAACTAGGTGACGGATCGGCCGGATCAGTGGCGTCATCATCGTTGACGTCTTCATCCTTTGACTCTTTATCAGCCGAAGGCGAACTGGCCGACTTACCGCTGGAGTCATCACCACCCCAATCTGCTGGTGGTCCGGGCTCACGTCGATCCATCAGTCGATCAATCTGGCCAAGATCAATGGTCTCGTATTTCAGCAGCGCCTCAGACATAGCATGCAGAATGTCCATGTTGTCCTTGAGAATCGTTTCAGCCGCCTCGTAATTGTCATCAATCAGTTTACGTATTTCGACATCAATGGTTTGAACAGTTTCAGCGGACATCGGGTTCTGCTTGCTGGAAGATCTACCCAGGAAGACTTCGCCCTCTTCTTCGCTATAAGCGAGAGGCCCTAACTTATCGGACAGCCCCCATCGAGTGACCATGTTTCTGGCAATCTCAGTGGCACGCTCGATATCGCTAGAGGCACCAGTTGTTACCATATCTTCGCCAAAAATCAGTTCTTCAGCGATTCGGCCGCCATACAGTGTCGCGATTTTGCTCTGCAGCCCACGTTTAGTATGGCTGTAGCGATCCTCTTCTGGCAGAAACATGGTGATACCCAAAGCTCTACCACGAGGAATAATGCTGACTTTGTAAACCGGATCATGCTCAGGTACTAGACGACCCACAATGGCGTGCCCAGCTTCGTGATAAGCAGTCAGCTTTTTCTCCTGATCGCTCATGACCATGGACTTACGTTCCGCACCCATCATGATCTTGTCTTTGGCGCGTTCGAAATCACCCATGTCTACCTGACGCTCGTTGGCTCTGGCAGCAAAAAGTGCAGCTTCGTTTACCAGGTTTGCCAGGTCGGCACCTGAGAAACCAGGAGTACCGCGCGCAATCAACTCTGGACGTACATCATCTGCAACAGGCACTTTCGCCATATGCACCCGAAGAATTTGCTCACGTCCTCGAACATCAGGCAATGGCACCACGACCTGACGGTCGAAACGACCTGGACGCAACAATGCAGGATCGAGAACGTCTGGGCGGTTGGTTGCGGCAATAACGATAACGCCTTCATTTCCTTCAAACCCATCCATCTCTACCAGGAGCTGGTTGAGGGTTTGCTCACGCTCATCGTGTCCACCACCAAGACCTGCCCCACGATGCCGCCCAACGGCGTCAATTTCATCAATAAAGATGATGCAAGGAGAATGCTTCTTGGCTTGTTCGAACATGTCCCGCACTCGACTCGCACCGACACCGACGAACATTTCTACAAAGTCTGAACCTGAGATCGTGAAGAAAGGCACCTTCGCCTCACCCGCGATAGCTTTCGCAAGCAGCGTTTTACCCGTACCCGGCGAACCAACCATCAGAACACCACGAGGGATTTTGCCGCCAAGCTTCTGGAACTTACCGGGATCGCGCAGGAATTCAACGAGTTCGGAAACCTCGGATTTTGCTTCTTCAACACCGGCTACGTCAGCAAATGTGACCTTGACTTGATCTTCGTTGAGCATGCGCGCTTTGCTTTTGCCAAACGACATCGCGCCGCGACCACCGCCGCCGCCCTGCATCTGGCGCATGAAAAATACCCAGAGGCCAATAAGAAGAATGAACGGGAACCAGCTGATAAAAATACTGAGCAGCATGCTCGGGTTCTCAGGAGGCACACGTTCGAATTGAACGCCCGCTCGATTGAGCTCGCCGATTAATGAGCTGTTGTCAGTCTCAGGGCTGAACGTGGTAAATGGCTTGTTGCCATTCCGAACACCTGTGATCTCAACACCGTCGAATTTGATCTGATCAACCTGCCCAGTGTTCACACTCTGCAAGAAATCGGAGTATGCAATGGTGTTGGTTGCCTGACGCTGTCCGCCCAAATTGTTGAAGACGGTCATCAGAATAACCGCTATCACAACCCATAGCAGAACGTTTTTTAGTAGATCGCTCAAAGACTTACCTCACAATGCCGTATTTTCACGGCAGATCCGTTAACCATTTGACGGGTATCGCCTACCCATCATATCAAGTTCCTTGCCACCACATACACTTCTCGACTTCTAGGCCGTGAAGCGGCGGGCTTTCTTATCTTTACGTTCTTAAATATATTTCGTACTTCTTTCATGAAGGGGTCGAACCCTTCTCCCTGAAAGACTTTGACGACAAATGCGCCTTGTTCATGGCAAAACTCACTTGCGGACGACAGCGCCAGCTCGACTAGCCCCATCGCTCTGGCTTGATCTGACACGCCCACGCCGCTTAAGTTGGGTGCCATATCCGACAAAACAAGGTCAGCTCGCCGATTTCCCATCAATTTCGCGATTTCATCGGCCGTTTCTTGCTCGGTGAAGTCCCCCAACACAAAATCGACACCCGGAAGAGCATCCATGGGCAAGATATCGGAAGCGACGATGACGGCCTGGTTACCCGCCTGACGAGACAGATATTGAGTCCACCCACCCGGTGCAGACCCTAATTCGAGGATAACGCTATTCGGCTTTATCAAGGAATCCTTTTCATCCAGCTCGATTAGTTTATACACTGCTCTGGACCGGTAACCGTCTAAAGCAGCCTGTTTGACGTATTTATCGCTAGCATGTTCCTGCAGCCACCGATTACTGCTTTTAGACCCCCCTCGACCCACGAGCGTTCAACCTTTAGAATTCAACCGAAACGTTCGCGTTCCACCGAACACATTGTAGGGGGTTTACCCTCAACTTCCAGCGTAATTTATTGCGTGCGACTTCCCAGACATCAATTTTCATGAAAAAAAACCAAGCTCTTGACAAGGGTACCGTCAAGTATCTCCGCTCGCTGGCACATGCCTTAAAACCCGTTGTTCGTCTAGGACAGAATGGACTCACCGATGCAGTCACCAAAGAACTCAATATTGCGCTCGACCATCACGAACTGGTCAAGGTCAAACTTAGCGCATCAGAAAGAGACGCCAGGGATGAACAACTGACAGCGCTCTGTGCATCCGTCAGGGCCGAATGTGTCCAGCAAATCGGTCATACCGCCACCTTGTTTCGACGTAACGCAAAAAAGCCTGTTATCGAACTGTCGCTGGCGAAGCGCTAACTAGTGTTTTGCACTTTCGACCGCAGGTAAAAATACACTGACCTTCAACCCGCCCAAGCGGGTTGAAGTAGATAGCTCAAGCTGCCCTTCATAACTGTCCACGATATCTTTAACGATCGATAAGCCAAGACCGTGCCCCGCAACGTTTTCATCCAAGCGAACACCTCGACCAGTCAAACTGCCTAATTCTTCAGGCGAACATCCCGGCCCATTGTCTTCCACCTCAATCAGCAAGCCATTAGCTTGCCGTAAATTGATCATGACTAGAGATCGGCTCCACTTCACGGCGTTGTCGAGTAAGTTGCCAATAAGCTCCAGCATATCCTGCCGATCGTGGGCTAGCTCCAGCTCAGGCCCTATGTTGTATCGCACGTCAACAGGCTTTTCAGAATAGACCTGCTCCAATAGACCTATCAATGCCTGAATTTCGGATTCCACTTCAAAACGTTGCCCAACAGCTCCACGACCTGCCAGCCGGGCCCGTTTAAGTTCACTGTCGATAAGGCGGCGAATGTGTTCCGTATTTTGAGCGATAACGGCTTTCTCCTCGTCATCGATAGTCTCTGATCCGGCCGATCGCAATAGCAAGTTCAAAGGCCCCTTCAAAGAATGAGCAAGGTTCCCTACAGCATTACGGGACTGCCGAAGTCTTTGATCAAAGCGCCTGAGCAGTCGATTAAATTCTTTGACTAGCGGTGCGATCTCAGAGGGTACATCTTCTGATAGCGCGATGGCCCTGCCGTGCTCTAGTTTGAGCATGTCACCGCGAATGGCATCCAGTTTTTGGACCGACCCCCTGACTATCCAACGTTGCACGCCAAGTGTGGCGGCCAGTAATACGAAAGCAATAAGTGCTGCGAACCATTGAAAAATGTTTAGGCGATCCTGAATCGGGGTG